>NZ_JBIJFP010000002.1:0-235770 GCF_057744235.1 Fluviibacter sp.
GCGTGGTCATAGCCCAGATACCGGTGGCGGCACCCGCTTTTTCTTTGGGGAAGATACGCAGCAGCAGCGTTTGTGACAGCGGCATCAGCGGCCCGCCAGCCATGCCCTGCAACACCCGTGCGAAGATTAGAAAGCCCAGCGACGAGGACATCCCGGCCAGTGCCGAACATAGACCAAAGGCCGCCATAGCAATGACAAACACGCGCACCGACCCGTAGCGCTGCGTGAACCAGCCGGTGAGTGGCACGGTAATCGCTTCGGCCACGGCATAGGAGGTAATGACCCAGGTTCCCTGGGTCGGCGTCACTGCGAGGCCGCCCGCAATAGTCAGCACCGAGACGTTGGCAATCGTCATATCCAGAATGGCGATGAGATTCGCCATAGACAGGAACATCGCCGCCGCCCACAACTGCCAACCGGTCAGCGGCTGTGGGCTTTTGTCTGCTGTGGACATCAGTCGGCCCGGGTGTCCACGCGCACGCGCATTGAGACACCCACACTCAGCGGGTTCTCTGCCAGCTCTTGCGGTGTCAGGCTGATCCGCACTGGCACACGCTGCACGACCTTGATCCAGTTACCCGTGGCGTTCTGTGCCGGAATGGTGGCGAAGGCGGCGCCCGTGCCACCGGAGAAGCCATCAACGACCCCGTGATACACCACACGGCTGCCGTAGAGATCTGACGTCAAGCGCACCGGCTGACCGATCTGGATTTTTTCCAGTTCGCTTTCCTTGAAGTTGGCATCGACGTGCAGCTTATGCAACGGCACGATCACCATCAGTGGCGTACCTGCCCGCACACGTTGACCCAGCTGTACCTGTCGCTTGGCAACTACCCCGTCAATCGGTGACTTGATGGTGGTGCGTTCCAGATTGAGCGAGGCTTCACGGAAATTGGCACTGGCCAGGGCCAGATCGTTTTCCGATCGGGTCAGTTCATCCGCTGAGACCGAACCGGATGCCGACAGCGCCTTACGGCGGTCAAAATCGATTTTGGCACGATCATAGTTGGCTTTGGCTTTATCGTAAGCCACCTGCATATCACGCGGATCAATTTCAGCCAGCACGTCGCCCGTCTTAACACTGTTGGTGTCGACCACGCGAACAGCAGCAATAGTGCCATCCACCTCAGGGGTGACCTGTGCAATCTCTGTCGCGGTATAGGCGTTATCGGTACTCACATAACGCGAACCATAGAAGCCCCAGTACAAGCCAAAGGCCACCGTGGCAATGGCAACCACCGCACCGAGGATCGAGAACGCTTTTTTACGTTCGGCCAGTTTACTAACAATCTGTTGCTTACGGCTCATCGGGGAAATTCCTCACTCTTTTTATCCTGGCGGCGATCTGCAGCCGCGTCCGTCTGATAACCTCCACCCAGGGCCTTGGTCAGTGCCACATCGAGAATAAAGGCGCGGGTGCGCACATCGGTCTGCACACGCCAGCTGCTCAGCAGCTCATCTTCGGCAACCAACACATCCAGGTAATTAGCCAGCCCACCTTTGTAGCGGTTCGCCGCGACGGTGAGCCCCTGCGTTTGTGCCGCCACACTCTGATCAGCCAGACGCACCTGCTTGTTGAGCTGCTGTAATCCGGCAGCGACATCGGCCACTTCGTTCAGCGCTTGAATCAGCGTCTTCTCGTAATTGGCGACGTTTTCATCATAGTCAGCCCGTGCCGCATTCAGATCAGCCCGCAGTTTGCCGCCCAGAAAGATCGGCAGATAAATGGCCGGGCCAGCATTGCTCATATACGAGCCCGACTCGATCAGTTTATTGATACCCAGCGACTGACCACCCACAAACGCCGCAATATTCACATTGGGATAAAACGCCGCTTTACGCTGCTCGATCCGGCTTTGTGACGCTTCTGCCTGCCATCGGGTGGCCACGATATCCGGGCGCCGGCCGACCAGGTTAATACCGAGGTCCGGTGGCAAGGCGTAGGTGGTGGTCACCAGGGTTTTCGGCGGATTGATCTGCAGCCCACGATCCGGGCCCGCCCCAACCAGGGCTGCCAGCCGGTTGCGGGTTTCAGCAATGCGAACATCAATCTGAACCAGATCATTTTCAGCGAGATGTTTTTTACCTTCCGCCTGACTCACGGCGCCGGTATTTTCTAACCCCTGCTTCTGCCGCTCGCCAAACAATGCCCAGGTCTTGGTACGAATATCCAGCGCTTTTTCTGCGGTCGCCCGGTCGGCCATCAAACGGGCCAGATCGGCGTAACTGCGGGCAATGGCCGTCGTCAGGATCAAACGCGCCTGTGCCACATCGGCACGCCGCGCCTGGCTCTCTGAAACAGCGGCTGCCAGCGCCGCACGATTCTTGCCCCAGAAATCAATTTCCCAGTTGAAGTTAAGCGTGGCCTGCCCGTAGGAATACCAACCCTGCGGCGTATACGGGGCAGGCACGATGTAGTTGGTACTGACTTCCTGACCGAAGACGGTACCGTTAGCACTGAGCTGCGGATAGAGCACCGACCCAACGGATTGGGACTGCGCTTCCGAACGGCGCAGGCGCGCCTGTGCGGCTTTCAGATCCGGAGCATCAGCCAGACCTTCAGCAATCAACTGGTTGAGTTGCGCATCGTTATATTTTTCCCACCAGCGGTCATCGGGCCAGGTGGCTTCCGGCGCTTTGAGCGTTTGCGTACTGATCAGAGTTTCGGGCGCCTTGGCGTCGGCCAGCGGCCCAAGCTCCGGCATGGGGGCACAGCCGCTGATCGCTCCTAGAAGCCATAGCGACAAAATTAGCGGCAAATACGGTGGATCGGTTCGTTGATGCATCATTGTTCGGCGATCTTGCGCAACATTCGGGTCGTTGCCAGGATATCCTTCTCTGGCATGAGCGATCTTATCCAGGCACCGGTCATGCCTGAGAGTTCCTGCATCGCCTGACCAATACAGGCGACACCGTCTTCTGTCAGGCGTACCGGTTTCACGCGGTTATCATCACGCGCGACAAAGCGCTCGACAAAGCCCTTCTCTTCCAGCAGATGAATGACCTTGGTCAGCCCTCCGGAAGTGAGCAACACCCGATCCTGGATTTGGCCGGGCGTCAGCTCATACGGCGCCTCGACGTTGCGCAGCACGGCCAACACATCAAACTCCGACGGCGTCAGCCCATGACGATCCCAAACCTTGCGGGCCTGGTCATGCGCCATCTTCCGGGCGCGCTCGAGGTTCAGAAATAGCGGGACGACCAGCGGATCGTGCTGGACCGACCATAGATATTTGTCATCGTTGCACATGCGCGAATTTTAACTATCTTTCCAGAAAGATACAAGCACGACCTGATCGAAGTCGCTCAAGACCTGCCGCGCCAAGTAGGTTCAAGCACTCAGGATTTCGCCAGCCGCCAGGTATCGCGCGCAATGACGATTTCTTCATTCGTCGGTATGACCCATACAGCGACAGGGCTCTCATCGCTGGAAATACGCCGCGCACCTTGGTTGTGGTCGGCATTACGTGCCGGATCAAGAATCACCCCGGCCCAGGCGAGTGCCTCACAGACCCGCAACCGAATCAACGATGAATGCTCACCAATACCAGCCGTAAAAACAATACCATCTAGACCACGGATCGACGCCATAGCGGCGCCAGTTTCACGAACCAGCATTTCTACGAATAGATCCATGGCCAATGCGGCATTCGGATCATGGCTCTGCTCCAGGTCACGCATATCGTTCGACAACCCTGAAACGCCGAGCAATCCGGCATCCTTGATCAATAGCTTTTCCACGGCGGCTGGAGACATCTGATATTGCTGCATCAGATACAACGGAATCATCGGATCCAGAGAACCGCAACGCGTGCCCATCATGAGCCCATCGAGTGGCGAAAATCCCATCGAGGTATAGGCGCTGCGCCCACCCTGTAAGCCACAGAGACTGGCCCCGCTGCCCAGATGCATGACCACGGTTTTGCCCTTAGCCAGGCGCGGGTCGAGAGACGGCAACTGGCTACTGATGTAGTCATAGGACAAGCCATGAAAACCCCAGCGACGAATCCCCTTGTCGCGGTAGCTCAACGGTAGCGCATATAAATCGGCGACTTCCGATTTAGTGCGGTGAAAGGCCGAGTCAAAACACGCCACCTGCAGCAGATCCGGATGCGAGGCCCGCAATAAGCGGATGGCCTCGATTTCCGCCGGCTGATGACTGGGCACAATCACGGCGTAGTGATCAAGTACCGCCAGTACCGCATCATCAACCAGCACCGCATGCGGGTATTCAATGCCACCCAGTACCACCCGGTGCCCCACGGCTGCCAGGTGATAACCCGTTGCGGCCGAACGCACATAGTCCAGAATAATTTCTACCGCCTCAGCCCGGCGCTTCGGCGCATCCCACTGGCGGTCATTCAGCACGCTGCCCTTTGCATCAGACACCTTGAAATGCGGTTGCGTGAGCAGCCCTTCGATTTGGCCACCGAATAGGAGCACCAGGTCATCTTGCCCCGCCTTGGCAGACACCTCATAGACAGAAAACTTGACGCTGGAAGAACCAGCATTCAGGCAGAGCAATACGGGCAGTGTCTGGTTCATGGCGGGATTCATTCAAGTTAAATCGATAGTCTGAACGACTGACATCTCAGAATGATGACAGCGCCAACCTTCTGTTTACACCTGGTAATACGCGCGATACCAGTTGACAAAACGCTCAACGCCTTTGCTGACGCTGGTTGAGGGCTTGAAGCCCACCCAGGCATCCAGCGCTTTAGTATCAGCAAAGGTTTCGGTCACATCACCGGCCTGCAGCGGTAGGAAATTTTTGTCGGCGGTCATACCCAGTGAGGCTTCGATGGCTTCGATAAAGTCCATCAATGGCACAGGGTCACTATTGCCAATATTGAAGATGCGATACGGCGCCCTGCCGGTATGCGGCAACGGATGCTGCGGGTCAAACGCAGCGTCTGGCGTAGCCGGCTTATCAAGCACACGAATCACGCCCTCGACAATGTCATCGATATAGGTAAAGTCGCGGCGCATCTTGCCTTCGTTAAAAACCTTAATGGCTTGACCGGCCAGCATGGCGCTGACAAACAGGAATAACGACTGATCCGGGCGCCCCCAGGGACCGTAGACGGTAAAGAAACGCAAGCCAGTAACCGGCAGATCGTACAAATGGCTGTAGCTGTGGGCCATCAATTCATTGGCCCGCTTGGTGGCGGCATACAGGCTGACCGGGTGATCAACGCTATCGGCTTCGGAGAACGGCATTTTCTCGTTACCGCCGTACACGCTGGAGCTGGAGGCATAAACCAGATGCCCCACATGGTTCTGGCGACAGCCTTCCAGCACATTCAGAAAGCCCGTCAGATTGCAGTCGGCATAGGTATGCGGGTTGGTGACCGAATAGCGGACACCGGCCTGAGCTGCCAGATGTACGACACCGGCAAACTGCTCTTTGGCGAATAAATCGGCCATTAGCTCGCGATCCGCCAGATCACCCTTAACAAAACGAAAACCCGGATGTTGGGCCAGCACATCCAGCCGGCCCAACTTGAGAGCCGGGTCGTAGTAGTCGTTGAGGTTATCCAGCCCAACAACCGTATCGCCACGCTCCAGCAGACGCAATGCCGTGTGCATGCCGATAAAACCAGCTGCACCGGTAACCAGAAAATGACGCGCCATGAGCATTGATCTCAACCATTTATAATGATGACATTATCTCATTGACGCCGTGATCCTGCAGATTCAACTATTTCTGCAATGACGGCCCCGCTTGTGACCCTGATTGCCATCATGCTTCCGTATTTTATCTTTCACCGCACCTTCAAGCGACTTGCCACACGCTGCCCTGCCATAGTAGCGGCACTGCTGGTCGCCTGCGCCGGTGTTCAAACCCAATCCGACCCCAACGAATATATCAACGCGTCGGATTACGACCGTCTCAAGCTGGTATCGGTTCAGCCCGGCGTCAAGATCTATCGCTATCTCAGCCCGGACTTCAAGCGCAGTGACTACCGTGCGGTCATGGTCGATCCGATCGTGTTGTACCAGTCTGCCGAGAAAGATCTGGGCAAAAAAGGGATTACGGAAGAAACCATTTACAAGGTCCGTAACGGCATGGACATCTCCATGCGCCAGATGGTGCGTAAACAGTTTGGCATCAGCTATAAGCCGGGCCAGCGCGTGGCACGTTTGAGCACCGCCGTAACGGGCGTCGTCGTTGAAGGCGATGTTTTCCGGCCACGTCGTCTGGTACCGATCAGCACCGTACTCAAAGCAGCCGGTCAAGGTGCCACCATTAGCGGCAGCAAACCGCAGCTCATGGTGGAAGCCAAACTACTCGACAGCGTTACCGGCAAATTGCTGGGTGAAGGCGTGTACCTGGTTTCCAGCGAACAATTCCGTCTGGAAGTGGATTCACCGGAAAAGTTTCAGGTACTGGCCAGCCAGTGGGTTAAAACCGCCATCAGTGTGGCATCGGGCTTACGTTAAAACTACGCCACCAGAAGCCCATCAGCGCTGCGGATAAAAACCCGCAGATACCGGAAAACACAAAGGCCGCCTCAGCCGAGATGTCCTGATACAGCCAACCGAAGATGATGGACGCCGGAAGCAAACAAAACCCGGTAATCATATTGAACCAGCCAAAGGCAGTGCCCTGCCGCTCGTTGGGGGCCAGATCCGCGACCAGCGCTTTCTCGACCCCTTCGGTCGCCGCCAGAAACAGGCCATACAGGGCGTACAACCCAAACAGCCACAGGCTGCCGTGGCCCAGATAGGCCAGTATCAGATACACCGCACCATAAGCGGTGTACCCGGCAAACAACAAGCGCACCCGACCGATTCTGTCTGACCACGCGGCCAAGGGTGTCGAGAACAGCGTCGGGACGACCGACACCGCCGCCCATAACAACGGGATATCCTGGGTCGCCACACCTAACTCGCCAGCGCGCAAGAGCAAAAACATATTGGAGGCATTCCCCAGAGAAAAGATGCCCACCACCACCAGATAGCGCTTCATCGCCGGACTGATACGGTGTTCCCGCCAATTGAAGCGCGGTAACTCGGCAAACTGTTCACCGGGTGGATCTTTCAGAAAGAGCGCCAACACCACACAAATGGTCGCCGGTACGGCCGACCACAAAAAAATGTCTTGCAGAGGCACCGCCGAGGCCAGCAGCGCCCAGGCCACCAGCGGGCCAACCACGGCCCCGGCATTATCCATCGCGCGATGCAAACCGAACGCCAAGCCCCGGTGATGCGCGCCGGCCGCGGCCGCCAGCATGGCATCACGCGGTGAGGTACGCAGACCTTTGCCGACCCGGTCACTAAAGCGGATCAGCATCAGCCAGGGCCAACTGCTCACAAAGGCAATCAATGGCCGGCCCAGCCCAACCAGACCGTAGCCCACCACAATCCAGGGCTTCGCCCGGCGTGTACGGTCCATCAATACACCGGAAAACAGCTTCAACAGACTCGCCGTTGCCTCTGCCACGCCTTCAATCAAACCCAGCGCCTTGGGGCCCGCCATCAGCACAGCCGAGAGATATAGCGGAATGAGCGGATACAACATCTCGCTCGCACTGTCGTTGACCAGGCTGATCAGGCCGATCAACCAGACAGTGCGGGGTAATTGCGCAAGGGTTTTGAACAGGTGCATCGCCCAGCCTTTGAGATGATGCGATGACTATAATCGAAAAACGGAAAAGGCCTTTACGTCGTTAAACTTAAAGGCCTTTTTGTTTGGCGGAGAGGGTGGGATTCGAACCCACGGTACCTTGCAGTACGCCTGATTTCGAGTCAGGTACATTCGACCACTCTGCCACCTCTCCGAGCCAGGAACTATAGCACGCTATTAAAAATAACGCACCTGATTGTAGATTGACCGCCATGTTAAAGTGACCCTGTGACTCCGACCGAGAAAACGACTTCTGCTCAATACCGCTTTTTAACTGCGATCAGCAGCAAGATGCGCGGTGTTCTGCGCCGGATCAATGCTGCGCCGCGCTGGGTACTCTGGTTGAAGGCGATGTTTCTGGTCGGTGGTCTGCTGGCGGGTGTTTACTATCTGATGCCGCACATTCAGCCGCTGGCCCTATCCCGCGAGCTGGTGGTAGGTACACGCGAGACGCCAACCAGCTTCATGCAGGAAACAACCACTGATGAAAACGGCAAAGCCGTGATTCTGGAAACCGGCTTTGATCATGATCTGGTGATGGCGTTTGCCAAGTCGCTGGGCAAGAAGGTGCGCTTTGTGGTGGTGGAAAACGAACAGGCGCTGCACCAGCTGCTGGAACGCGGCGATGTCCACATGGCGGCAGCCTGGCTGAGCCGGCGTTTTGTGGAAGCGCCGACCAGCCGCAACCTGACTGGGGCAGATGATGAGCAAGGGGCGCAAGCCTCCTTACTGCGCGCTTCGAAACCCTACGCACGCGAGCCGCTGGTCGTGGTGCAAGCCGGTGATACCCTCCCCCTGTCGGATACAAACCAGCTACATGGCAAAACCCTGCACGCGATCCAGGCCAACAGCCATGCGCTCTGGCTCGCCCCGCTACGCCAGAAGAAGATTCAGATCCAGCTAGAGACTCATGACACGTGGAATGAACTGGATCTGCTCAAAGCCGTCGCCGAACATCGCATTGAGCTGGCAGTCGTAACGCGCTCGACTTTTCGTATCGGGCTGAATTACTTCGAGGGGATCGACAGCACCCTGGTGCTGGGTAGCGATGACGAGCTGGTCTGGGCGTTTCCCAAACGCACGGGAGATCTACTGGTGCAGGAAGCCAATCATTTTCTGGCGGAATCTGAAAAAGATGGCACGTTGCGCCAGCTGAAGGATCGCTACTTCGGGGCCATTGATCGTTTGCAGGAAGCGGACCGCAGCGGCTTCCTGACCCGGATAAAAACCCGTTTACCGCAGTACCTGGCGCAGTTCAAACGCGCCCAGACCAGCACCGGCTATGACTGGCGGCTTCTGGCGGCACTGGCGTATCAAGAATCGAAATGGGAAAATGCTGCGATTAGCCCAACAGGCGTACGCGGCCTGATGATGCTGACGGGCGACACCGCCGACCGCCTGGGGGTGCGCAACCGGCTGGACCCCTACGAAAGCATTATGGGCGGTGCACGCTATCTGGATATGCTCCGTGACGAGTTACCGGCATCTGTGCCGGAGCCGGACCGGACCTGGATGGCCATCGCCTCCTATAACGTTGGCCCGGCCCAGATTCTGCAGGCGCGCAAGCTGGCGAAAGCGAACGGACTGAACCCGGACTCATGGGTGGATATCAAAAAAACACTGCCCCAGCTGGGGCAGACCAAAAGCGGGATAAAGATTCGTGGCGGCGAGGCGGTGATTACTGCCGAAAACGTGCGGATGTACTATGCGATTCTGTCTCGTACCTACCCGGCGAGCACGGGGTTCACGCTGACGGCACCCACCCGTACCTACGGGGTGAGTGCGCCGGGCGGCAGTCTGTCATCAAAACCGGCAAAAGCTCCCTCAGGCTTGCGCTGACGGCACCTTAAGTACCTGTAGACCACCCATATAGGGTTGCAGCACGTCGGGCACACGGACGCTGCCATCGGCTTGTTGGTAGTTTTCCAGAATAGCGACCAGCGTGCGGCCAACCGCCAGGCCGGATCCATTGAGTGTATGCGCTAATTCCGGCTTGCCTTGAGCATTGCGGAAGCGTGCCTGCATGCGGCGCGCCTGGAAGCTACCGAAGTTAGAACAACTCGAAATTTCGCGGTAGGTGTTCTGCGCGGGCAGCCAGACTTCCAGATCGTAGGTTTTTTCTGCAGAGAAACCCATGTCGCCAGTGCAAAGTACGATACGGCGATACGGCAAGCCGAGTTTTTCCAGAATGGTTTCGGCATGACGGGTCAGGTCTTCGTGTGCCTGTGCCGAGGTTTCTGGGTTCACAATGTGCACCAACTCAACCTTATCGAATTGATGCTGGCGAATCAGGCCGCGTACATCACGACCACCAGAGCCGGCTTCGGAACGGAAACACGGGGTATGGCACACCCACTTGAGCGGCAACTGTTCAGCCGGGGTGATGGTATCGCGAACCATATTGGTGACAGGTACTTCAGCCGTAGGAATCAGGAAATACGGTTCGGCCTCACCGCGCGGCACCTGGAACAGGTCTTCGGAAAACTTGGGCAGCTGGCCGGTACCATACAAGCTGGCGCTGTTTACGAGGTACGGCGCGTAGAGTTCTGTATAGCCGTGGTCGCTGGTATGCGTATCCAGCATGAACTGCGCTAATGCCCGATGCAGACGGGCAACCGACCCCTGCAGCACCACAAAGCGGGAGCCAGTCAGTTTGGTGGCGGTTTCGAAATCCATGCCATTGAGCCCAGCACCGATATCCACGTGATCTTTGACTTCGAAATCAAAACTAGGCACTTCACCCCAGCGCTTGATTTCCACATTGTCGTTTTCATCCGCACCGACGGGCACATCGGCACCCGGCAGGTTGGGCAGTGCCGAGGTGAAGGCATTGATCTCTTCGAGCAGCACCGCCAGCCGCGCTTCGGAGGCTTTGAGTGCATCGCCCAGCTGACCAACTTCCGCCATCACCGCGCTGGCGTCTTCCCCTTTGCCCTTGAGCATACCGATCTGCTTGGAGAGGGTATTACGCTGGGCCTGCAGATCCTGCGTGCGCTGCTGCAGTGTTTTACGTTCGGCTTCCAGCGCATTGAAAGGCGCGAAATCAATGGCGTCACCACGGGTGGCCAGACGGCGGGCAACGTCATCAGGCTGCGAGCGGAGGAGCTGAATATCAAGCATGTCGGTCTAACTCTCTTAACTGGGCTAATCGTTCTTTGATCCGGGCTTCCAGCCCGCGATCCACCGGCTGGTACCAGGCTGGTTCCTGCATACCGTCCGGAAAATAGTTGACGCCGGCAGCATAGCCACCGGCTTCGTCATGCGCATGACGGTACCCTGCACCATGGCCCAGCTCTTTCATGAGCCGGGTCGGCGCATTACGCAAATGCATGGGTACGGGCCGCGAGACATCTTCATGCACAAAGGCACGGGCCTGATTATACGCGCGGTAGGCGGCATCTGACTTGGCGGTCGATGCCAGATAGAGCACGGCATTGGCGAGTGCCAGTTCGCCTTCGGGGGAGCCCAGACGCTCATAGGTTTCGGCCGCTTGCAGGGCCATCTGTGCCGCCCGTGGGTCAGCCAGGCCGATGTCTTCCCAGGCCATGCGCACGAGGCGGCGTGCCAGATAACGCGGATCCGCGCCGCCATCGAGCATGCTGACAAACCAGTAGAGGGCGGCATCCGGATTGGAACCCCGCACGGATTTATGCAAGGCGGAAATCTGGTCGTAAAAGGCATCGCCCCCTTTGTCGAAACGTCGCAGATTCTGAGCCAGCGTGTTAGCAACAAATTCGGCATTGATGTCTGCAATGCCGCTGGCCTTAGCCGCAGCCAGTGTCTGCTCGATCAGGTTAAGTAACTTGCGGGCATCGCCATCAGCGACACCAATGAGACGCGTACGCGCTTCATCGCTAATGCTGGCTTCGGGCAATGTGGCGAGCGCCCGATTGAAGAGTTCAGTCAACTCGTCTATGCTCAGCGACTTGAGCACATACACTGCGGCGCGCGACAGCAGTGCCGCATTGACTTCAAAAGACGGGTTCTCGGTGGTGGCGCCGATAAAGGTGACCAGGCCGGACTCGACGTGCGGCAGAAAGGCATCTTGCTGCGATTTATTAAAGCGGTGAACTTCATCTACAAACAGGATCGTTCTACGGCCAGTCTGCCGGGCCTTTTCTGCAAAAGCGATGGCTTCGCGGATTTCTTTAACGCCCGCCAACACGGCTGACAATGCCAGAAACTCGGCATCGCAGTGACGCGCTACCAGGCGGGCCAGCGTGGTTTTGCCCGTACCCGGCGGCCCCCAGAAGATCATGGAGTGCGGGTTGCCGCTTTCCAGGACCAGACGCAAGGGTTTGCCCAGACCCAGTAGATGGCTCTGCCCTACCACGGCTTCCAGCGTTTGTGGTCGCAACTGCTCGGGGAGCGGCGCGTAATGCTGGGTGGCTGCAGCTGCCGGCGAGCCCAGGTTGACGTCGGCAAACAGATCCATGGTTACTGTTTCAGCACATCGGCGCCGGCCGGCGGCGTAAAGCGGAACAGGCTGGCCGGTGCATCACCGTTACGCACAACGTTGCTGAACACCAGCGTGGTGGTCTGGCCAAAGCTGTCTTCCAGAATCATGCCTTTGAGTTCGTTACCGGCCAGGCCGATTCGGATCCGCACAAAGCCCGTGTCATTCTGCTTGGGTTCGGCAATCACCCACTCTGCGCCGGTGTGTTCGCCATCGGCTTTGAAGGTGAAGCGTTGATCAGCCTCATTGTCGCCGGCCAACAGGGCTGCGGGTGTGCCACCCAATGCCTTTTGCGAAGCGCGCACAATCACTTGTTTGAGTTCCGGATCGTAGAGCCAGATACGGCTGCCATCGCCTACCATCAGCTGGTTATAGGGCTTGGTGATGGACCAGCGAAATTTACCCGGGCGGCTGATGGCCATGGTGCCCTGGCTTTTGCCACCGCCAATGCCACCAGCCGAGCTTTGCGCAAAGTCGGCTTTGAGGGTGCGGGTATCACGCAACCAGCTCTTGAGATCGCTGACGCTATCGGCCCAGGCACTGCTAGTCGCAAGTGACAAGGCGATCAGTAACGCGGGTACGGTCACCCAGCGATGGCTCGACATTACTCGTCTCCGGCACGATTGGGTGCCAGTACTTCGCGGCCACCGCGGCCATCCATCGACGATACCAGCCCGGCCTTTTCCATGGCTTCGATCAGGCGGGCCGAACGGTTATAGCCAATGCGCAGATGACGCTGGACCAGTGAGATGGAAGCACGACGGTTCTTGAGCACAATTTCAACGGCCTGGTCGTACAGCGGGTCGGCCTCGGCATCACTTTCGCCGCCCTCCCCACCTTCACCATCACCCTCGGTGGCGCCGGTGAGAATGCCCTCTTCGTACTCCGGCTCCCCTAGCGATTTGAGGTAATCCACCACACGGTGCACTTCGTCATCGGCCACAAAGGCGCCATGAACGCGCTGCGGATAGCCAGTACCCGGTGGCAGATAGAGCATATCGCCCTGACCCAGCAGGGCTTCAGCACCCATCTGATCCAGAATGGTCCGCGAGTCGATCTTGCTGGATACCTGGAAGGCAATCCGCGTTGGAATGTTGGCCTTGATCAGACCGGTGATGACATCGACACTAGGACGCTGCGTCGCCAGAATCAGGTGAATACCGGCGGCACGGGCTTTCTGTGCCAGACGGGCGATGAGCTCTTCGACCTTCTTGCCGGCCACCATCATGAGGTCGGCCAGTTCGTCGATCACGACCACGATATGCGGCATGCTGCGCAAGGGTTCAGGCGCTTCTGGTGTCAGCGTCAGCGGATTCGGAATCGGTTCACCCTGCTCGGCGGCTTTCTGGATGTGCTCATTGGCACTGGCCAGATTACGCACGCCCAGCTTGGACATCACCTTATAGCGGCGCTCCATTTCGGCCACACACCAGGTCAGTGCATTGGCCGCCTGGCGCATATCGGTCACCACGGGCGCCAGCAGGTGCGGAATCCCTTCATAGATCGACAATTCCAGCATTTTGGGGTCGACCAGAATCAGACGCACGGCATCCGGCTCTGATTTATAGAGCATCGACAGGATCATGGCGTTGACGCCCACCGATTTACCGGAGCCCGTGGTACCGGCCACCAGCAGGTGCGGCATTTTGGCCAGATCAGCCACGATGGGCACACCACCAATGTCCTTACCCAGCGCCACGGTCAGCGGCGAACTCATATTGTGATAAGGCCGGGAGGACAGAATTTCGGAGAGTCGTACGGTCTGGCGTTTGGCATTGGGCAGCTCCAGCGCCATACAGGATTTGCCAGGTACCGTTTCCACCACACGCACAGAAACCAGTGCCAGGGCGCGGGCCAGATCGCGGGCCAGATTGACGATCTGGGCACCTTTAACGCCGACTGCCGGCTCGATTTCATAACGGGTAATCACCGGGCCCGGGTAGGCAGCGATCACTTTCACCTCGACGCCGAAATCCCCCAGCCGGGTTTCAATGAGGCGGGAGGTAAATTGCAACGTTTCTTCCGTCGGCATATCTGTCGGCGGTTGCGCCGGATCGAGCAGACTCAGCGGCGGCAGTTTGCCCCCGACCACGGCTTCGGGGAACAAAGGCACCTGTTTTTCACGTTCTTTACGCTGGGTCGCTTTGCGCGATACCGGCACTTCGACGGGCGCTGCCGGCTCAATAAAGACTGGCTCGGTGGGTTCGGCGCGTTTCTGCTCCACAGTGGCTTCACGTTGCTGGGCAACTTCCTTGCCGATACGGCGATCCTGCCAGCTTTCGACAGCACGGCCACCGCCCCCCACGGCCCTTTCCATCAGGCTTCCGATCTGTTCGAACAGCACCATCCAGGGCAGCCCACTGAAAACACGCCAGCTCAGCAACAACAGCGTGCCCACAATCAGGGTGGCACCGGTAAAGCCGAAGGCATTACCAATGACCGTCGCCAAGCCTTCGCCCAGTACCCCGCCGGGGCCCATAGGCAACGCACTGCCGCTACTGTGAAAACGCAATGCGGCAAAGGTCGACACGCAGACCAGCAGCATCAGAAAACCACTCAGAGTAAGCCAGAGTGGGCGGCTTTCCGGTTCCATGGCTTCGCTCAGTGCGCGGCGACGTGCCGTCCAGCCAATCAGAATCAGTACCAGCGGCAACAGCGCCCACAACCAGGCGGCACCGCCGAACAGGTAGAACAGCAAATCAGATATCCAGGCACCAAAGCGGCCCATGGGGTTGGTCACGCGGCCAGCCGGGCCCGAATGCGACCAGGCCGGATCTGCAGGATTAAACCCGCCCAGCGCCAGCACGGCAACCAGGGCCACAAAGCCGAGCAGCGCCCAGCGGGCCTCCTGCATCAGGGCGCCGATACGTTCAGGCAAGGTACGCGGCCCATCGATACGCTGGGTGAGAGGCGTCGTGCGCGGCAAACTGCTCTGGCGGCTGAAAAGTCGGGTCATGAGTAAAGTGCTTGCCCATCGTCGGGCTGGTGATGACGTAAGGAACGATTATAATCCCTAGGATTAAATGATTTGCGGCATCCTTTCCAAGAGCCGCCCCAACTTCAGGAGTTGTCATGTCTGCTGCGACCCGCCATATCCCTTTGCTGATCCTCGGTTCGGGGCCCGCCGGCTATACATCGGCCATTTACGCGGCCCGCGCCAACCTGAAACCGGTGCTGATTACGGGCCTGGCCCAAGGCGGACAGCTGATGACCACGACCGAGGTCGACAACTGGCCCGCCGATGTTAACGGTGTGATGGGTCCGGAACTGATGGCCCGCTTCGAACAGCATGCCAGCCGTTTCGAGACCGAAATGGTGTTTGACCATATTCATACGGTCAAACTGGGTCAACGCCCCTTTGAACTGCAAGGCGACGCCGGCACCTATACCTGTGATGCACTCATCATCGCCACCGGTGCATCGGCCCAATATCTGGGTCTGCCTTCGGAAGAGCAATTCGCCGGACGTGGCGTGTCGGCCTGTGCGACCTGTGACGGTTTTTTCTATCGCAATCAGGAAGTGGCTGTGGTGGGCGGTGGCAACACCGCGGTGGAAGAGGCGCTCTATCTGGCCAACATTGCCAGCAAAGTGACACTGATCCACCGTCGCGACAAGTTCCGCGCCGAAAAGATCATGGTCGACAAACTCTACAAGCGCGTTGAAGAAGGCAAGATCGCGCTGGAACTGAATTCGACGCTGGACGAAGTACTGGGTGACAACACGGGTGTCACCGGGGTGCGCATCAAGGCCGCCGATGGTTCAACCAAGGACAAAGAGCTCCGGGGTGTCTTCATTGCCATCGGTCACAAACCGAATACCGATATGTTCGCCGGCCAAGTAGACATGGAAAACGGCTATCTCATCACCCGCATGGGCAATAACGGTTTTGCAACGGCAACGAGTGTACCGGGTGTCTTTGCCGCCGGTGATGTACAGGATCACAATTACCGGCAGGCCATTACCTCAGCCGGCACCGGCTGTATGGCAGCGCTGGATGCAGAACGCTTCCTGGATAGCCTGGCTCAGGGTCTGGATGTGGCACTGAAGGCCTGGGCGCCTGCCCAGTAAGGCTTGTGCTGCGGCCACGGCTCCGGGACCCCTACCGATGCCGACAACGCTCAGCGAGGAGGAACAGGCTCTGTTCCGGGCGCAGGTCGGTGACGCCGCACCTCTGCGTGCTGCGCCCAGAGCTGATCTACGCCCCCAACCGCCCAAGCCAGTGGCACGTCAGCACCTGCTCGACCAGCAGGCAGTGCTGCATGATCTGATTCATGCCCCCATTGAGCTTGCCGACCGTCTGGAAGGCGGTGACGAGCCCACCTACTTGCACCGGGGAGTTTCCATGCAGGTCCTGCGCGATCTCCGACGCGGCCGCTGGGTGATCCAGCGGGAAATCGATCTGCATGGCCATACCCGCGATGCCGCTCGCAGTGCGCTGGCGCATTTTCTGAGTCGGTGTCTGCATCAGGGGATCCGCTGCGTACGCGTAGTGACCGGACGCGGTCTACGCTCTCCCGGCCAGGTGGCCGTGCTGCGTGTGCTGACCCGTAACTGGCTGGCGCAACGCCAGGAGGTTCTGGCCTATTGCCAGGCCAAACCGGTCGATGGTGGTGAAGGTGCGCTCATTGTGCTGTTGCGCAACCAACATCGACCGCACACGGTTGAAACCAGCAAGGATGCCTGATGACCCTGCCCGACCCTGAAATGGCCACACGTCAACCACCGCGCTCACGTTTCTGGCAATTGGCCATCATCATACTGCTGGCATTATCGTTTATCGTTGCCCAGCGATATGGTAACGAGCTTATGCAGCTTGTTACCGACCCGGCCGAAGCGACAGCCATCACGCCGCCACCCTGTAATCTGAACCGGCAAGCCTGTCAGTTGCCTATCATCACACCGGTCGCCTCAGAGGCCCCGTGGACCTTCAGCATCAGCCCCCAACCGATTCCTGTTAGTGCCCCGCTCATTTTCACGTTAACACCCCCGGCGCGCGTTCTGACGACGCATGCCCCATCCACCGTCTGGGTCGACCTGACGGGTGATGATATGGATATGGGCCTGATCCGCATTCCGCTGGTTCAGGATGCCAATGGGCAATGGACCGGTAGCGGCAGCATTCCCGTCTGCATTACCGGCGCCATGCGCTGGCGTGCCCGACTGCATATCCAGCTGGTCCAGACAAGACTCCAGGCCGACTGGATTTTTACGGCACCGGAAAACAACCTGCGTCATTGATGACTCAATGCTCCCCTCACGGCTCGCCCTCTCCCGAACGAAACTGCACCATGAAAATTGCCACCTGTAATCTCAATTGGGGCGGCAGTCGACAGCAGAAAAAGTCTTAACCCCTTTTAAACATTGGATTTCACACAAACTCTTGTGGCAGTTTGTAGCAGTTACAAGCATAAAATAGTGTACATTTGTGTAGCTACGCGTGTAGCCAAAAATACTATTAATGTTGGTAGCTGAATGGGAAAACTTACAGACATACAGATACGGGGGTTGCTACGGGCTGGTGACTCAACGGCAAAATCGGATGGCGACGGTCTGACTCTAACCATCTCCAATAAAGGTACGGCTTCTTGGATATTGAGGTATCGATTCGGTGGCAAAGGGAGAGAACTGACGATTGGTCGGTATCCAGACATCCCCCTATCTCAAGCTCGAATGCTTGCAGCAGATGCCCGTGCCAGAATCCAAAAAGGGGAAGACGTTGCCCGTGACAAGCAAAAAGCTCTAATTGAACGCGTTGCAGCCAAAAGCCTCCGCGAACTTGGTAATGACTACATGGAAAAGGTTTTCCCAAGACTTGCCGAAAACACCCAAAAACAGCGCCGCCGCCACATTGAACGGATCATTTTCCCAAAGCTGGGCAGCCTTGCCGCCAAAGAGGTAAGCACTGCGGATGTTGTGGCGCTGATTGAGGCAGTGGGCAAAAACTCCATAAACGTAGCCGAACTGGTTTTAACAGCCGCCTCTGAAATCTTCAAACATGGCATTGGCCGACACGTGGTAACGCATAACCCTTGCGCCGGTATCTCAATCACGGCGATATGCGGTAAGCCCGAACCCAAACGGCAACGGCTGAAGCTAACTGAGGATGAACTGCGTGCAATCCTCCCTGCCCTTCCCAGCATTGGTGAACAGAATGCCTTAGCCGCAAAGATTCAGCTCGCCACTTGCATCCGCCTAGGAGAACTGGCACAAGCAGAGTGGCAGCACGTTGATCTTGAGGGCACAGCGAAGTGGCAGCAGCCTGACGGTGAGCAGATTGATGGCAATGGGCCGAAGTGGTTGATACCACTGACAAACCAAAAGACAGCAAAGACTTCCAAACGACACTTTGTAGTCCCTCTGACTCCCGCAGTTGTTGAGTGGTTCAAGGAACTGCATACATTGGCTTGTGGTTCGCGCTACGTGCTGCCAGCGCGGCAGATACGCAGGGAAAACAATCACGGTGGCGAGGTGCATTTTGAGCAACGCGCCCTCAATTCAATGCTGCACAAACTATGTGACAAGCTGGGTAATAAAACTCGCCGCTTTACTCCACACGACCTACGCTCCACAGCACGCAGCCACATGGCCGCAATGGGCGTAAACATAATCGTGGCTGAACGTTGCCTTAACCACACGCTGGGCGGGCTGGTTTCGGTGTATGACCAGCACGATTACATTATCGAGCGACGATCTGCACTTGAGAATTGGACGAGCTTCATTGTCGCTTGCGAGTCTGGCGTGCCATGGATAAGCCATCAGGACAACGTAATACCAATGAGGCGCAAAACCGGATAAACAAGTTTGTTACGCCTAGATCGACGGATTGAATACCGGACACCCTTGACCGGCTAGCGTGACAACTAAATCAAGGCGGGCACGAAAGGAGAACCCATGGATATAGAAAAGGAAATCAATAAATGTGCGGAGCCTGTTGGACACAAGGCGTTTGGCTTAATTTGCAAAATCGTAGCCAACGGTCTTCCAGTAGGTGATAACAACAACATAATCGCTGACGAGAACTTAAAAAGAGAGCTAAGCGATTTAGAGTCAAATGCCATCGCAAACATTAGTTTAATGATTGAAGCAAGCGCTAGACGCGCTATTTTAGACATGATCAAGAATCCGCAATTTTTACGCTTGATTGCAAAAGAATATCAATCTTCAAAAAACAGAAAGGCAGCCATATCTCTACACAGCCGCCCAAGGAAATCGGACAAAATAAGGGAGGCCGCACTGGAAATATGGAGCAGCGGAAAATACAGAAACAAAGATATTTGCGCGGAACAAGAGTACGAACATTTAGGCAAAGCATTTAAGACGGTAAGAAATTATCTACGGGGCGCTCCAAACCCCAATCCATGGCCTGCAAAAAACAAAAAGAAAACCTGACCATATGCGCGCATAAGGGCACCCACATGCGCGCACACGGGTATTCTGGCTGCATCTGAAAACCACGACCATCCCCCCCATGCAATCACAAAGGGGCACAACGTGGCAAATACTCGCAGCGCAGCACCGGCCAACCAGCTGGAAAATTTTGACAATCTACCGAATTCCGCACATGTTCGCGTGCAAACCGTTGCTGGACTCCTAGATTGTTCAGTTGACACCATTTGGCGCATGTCGCGGCGCGGGACACTCCCTAGACCAAAAAAATTATCTAACAGAGTCACGGCGTGGAACGTTGGTGAACTTCGTAATTCACTCGCTTGTGTGAAGTAAGAGGTGCGCCATGCCGAAATTAGTACGTCCTACCGTCACTGGGCAGGCTGGCGAAGTGCTTGACCTAATCCGACGATACCAGCCGATCTTATCGTTCAAACTCACAGCTGACTTAGCAATGCCAGAGGCTGCAGCCAGGGTGCACGACCTACGCGCATTGGGTTTCAATATCGTCAGACGCATCCACGGTTCAGTTAAGTTTTTCGGACGCGTTAGGCGAAACGAGGCAATGTATAGCTTAGGCTCTCCAGAATGGCCTAGCACTGAATTTATAAGGGAAATTCAGCGGCAATTTGCTTTGCCACCTGAAGGTGGTGCTGCATGACACCGGAACAACGCTACGAGGTATTGAAGGCTCGATACACGGTAAATGCGACCAGCGCAGCTGAGTATCAAGCGGCTTGTCAGCGAGCAGCCATGGAGGCCGGACTATGAGTTTGCGCGTCCTAACAAATGTATTCGATGGATTCCCGGGCGGGGGTTCGGAGCTTCTAGCAATGCTTGCACTGGCAGATTGGTCAGATGATGAGGGACGGTGCTTTCCATCTGTGTCTTCTATAGCAAAAAAAATACGCTTGAGCGATAGGCAAACGCAGCGCATCGTTAACGGTCTAATAAAAGAGGGATTTGTATACGTTGAGGCCAATAAGGGTGGTGGTGCGCCCGGAGAAAGCCGCAGGTATCGAATCGTCTTAAAACGTCTAACGGGTGTCGTGAGTGTCACCCCAACGGGTGACATTGGTGACGTAGACGGGTGTCATATCGCGCCGTACAGGGGTGTCACGGATGTCACCCTAACCGTCATAGAACCGTCATTAACCGTTAACAGCGGTTTCGATTCGTTCTGGAAATGTTATCCGAAGAAGAAAGCGAAGGCTGATGCACTGAAAGCATGGAAGAGATTGAAAGTTAGCCCGGTATTGTTGTCCGTAATTCTAAAAGCTATCGACGCGCAAAAAGAATCAAAAGAGTGGCTAAAAGAATCAGGTGCTTTCATTCCTTACCCTGCTACGTGGTTAAACGCCCGTCGTTGGGAGGATGAATTAAGCACAGCCATTGGATCCTCAGAATCGTCCAATCAGTTTACGGGTGCCATATGACATTGGAAGAACTTAAGCAGCATAGACTCGCCAAGACATTTTCCGGTGACGCCGTGACGATTTGGCTTGACGCCCAATACCTGCCTTTGCCGGATTCAAAAGAAATCGCTCTAAGCCTGAATGCGAACATCGAACGATTAGACCTTCGCCCGCTTGTTGGTCTCTCTGTTTTCGTACACGCCTATAGCTACAGCGATAAGCTGGTTCGTCTTTACGAAAGAATCAAAGAACACGCCGCCTTTGCCATGGTAGTCATCGTTGATTTCGGAGATGACCTTGGATGGAAATGGCACCGATTAAACGGGGAGATGCCGGTATGACTATTGAACACATGATTCTGTCGCCATCTGACGTGGACTTTGAGCACTATATGGCAGAAACGGAGATGAGCCAGCGCATAGTACCTGCAAAGTCATTCGCTGATGACGTGGTGGATTATTTCCACGGCGAGCATTTTTTTCACGGCGACAAACTGCCATTTCGCAAGCTTGATCAATTAGTTCGCCTGCGCACAGGAGAGGTGTCAATTTGGTCTGGGTTCAATGGTCATGGCAAAAGCCTGCTGTTAGGCCAAGCACTGATTGGTTTAGTTGAACAAGCACGTAAGGTCTGTGTGGCTAGTATGGAAATGCGGCCTCAGACGACTCTTTCTAGGGTGTGCCGCCAATACACAGGTGAACGCAAACCAGATCGAGAAATGATCGCTGAATTTCTGGAGGTTATTTCAGATCACTTTTTCTTGTACGACCACCAAGGCGTTGTTCAGTGGCGAAAGCTGTTGGCAGTTCTTCGATACTGTGCCGACAAAGGGGTAAACCATTTTGTCATTGATTCTCTATTGAAGTGCGGGATCCGGGAAGACGATTTCAACACGCAAAAGGACTTCATCGATCACCTCTGCACAATCGCCCGCGATACAGGAATGCACATCCATCTTGTTTGCCACAGCCGGAAGGCTGGCAACGAAACCGAAGCACCACGAAAGATGGATATTCGTGGATCAGGCTCAATAACTGATCAGGTTGATAACGTGTTCTGTGTGTGGCGGAACAAAGATGAACGACGGTTGCAAGGTGAGGATGCCTTACTCATCGTTGACAAACAACGAAATGGTGAATGGGAAGGTCGGGTGTCTCTAGCGTACGACTCCGAATCACAATCATATTCAGACAGTTATACGACTTAAGAAGAATCCAATGCAGAAAAAATCAAATCAACAGCCGGCAAAACATCCAAAAACACACCCTGAAGAAAGCAGAAGCCAAAACCTTGCTAAATTGACCTTAAATCCTGCATATCGATCGGCAGCTGTCATTACTAAATTTGATAGCAATCAAAATGTCGACTTTTGGGATTTGACCCTGGAAGTGAAAACTCAAGCTACTGCACTTCAAACAGGTGACATGGAGAACGCTGTATCAATGCTATCCACGCAGGCTATAGCCCTTGATTGCCTATTCTCTAATCTTTCAAGGCGAGCATGCGGCAACATGGAGGAAGGTTTTGGCGAAGCTGCCGAAAGATATATGAAACTAGCAATGCGGGCGCAAGCGCAGTGCGCCAAGACAATTCAAACGATGGGTGAACTAAAAAATCCACGGCATATCGCTTTCGTACGGCAGGCGAACATTGCCCACAATCAGCAAGTGAACAACCAGGAACTTCCGTGCACGAAAAAAGATCGATTTCAGCAAAACAAACTAATAGATGGCGATAAAGATGACCTACAAATGGACGCAAGAACAGAGAATTCGGCGGGCGGAATTGATCAAAAAATGGAAGCCGTGGGAGAAATCAACCGGCCCTAGAACACCTGAGGGCAAGGCTAAAGCAGCAAAAAACGCTTACAAAGGCGGGATAAATCAGGAGTTAAGACAATTAGCAAAGCTATTGCGCGAAAGCAAAAGAATCATTGCCGAGTTCCAGCTGAAGATTGAATAGCGATTAACTCGCTTGGACTTGTTTTCGAGTTAATTCGAAAAGTTCAAAGATGCTGATTCCCAATGCTTTGGATATAACTTGCAGCGCATTGATAGATGGGTTTGCCTGTCCATTCTCGATGCGGCTCAGGTAGGTCTGGTAGAACCCGCATTTTTCCCCAAATACGATCTGGCTCATACCCGCTTCTTGCCGAAGGGTACGGATCACTATGCCTAGATGCTGGGAAAGAGTCAGGTTCACATGACTGACTATCCAAGATATGCTCTAATTCACATAAACACTTATTCATATATCAATAAACGTGTAGTTTCTGGTCGCCCCATGCCAATCTGCCAAATATGCAAACAAAGCTTCGCGCAGATCAAATTTTTATCTAAGGATATTAGCGTCTGCGGGATATGTGTAAAAGCTTTGAACGAGCACAACGGGCAGGCTGACGCTAGTTACCAAACATTCCGTGATTGGCTAAAGACCGGGATGATTCGCAAAAACCAGTCACGATTGCACGATGAAAGCATCCAGGTTTGGGAAAGAGAACGAGCCCAAAGGATCCTAGAAAATTTAGATGACGAGGTCGATAAGGCCTTACCACACTGGACAATAAAACGGCTTGCAGATCCAACTAAGCGCGAAAAGCCTTACAAAATTGTCAGGGCACACAAAAGAGGTTTGTTATTTCGAAACCTTAGTGATCAACGCCCGACATATCGATCAAACTGGATGGAAGTAGCGAGAGAGATTCGTTTAAGAGATCAATACCAATGCCGTGTATGCAGTGCCACAGATGTAGAGCTACATGTGCATCACATTATTTTCCTTTCTAACCACGGGACGAATCGAAAGAGTAACCTCATCACCCTATGCAGAAGTTGCCACCAAGATCAGCATAAGCATGAATTTGATATTCTTGAAACACATGGTGAAAGTGGTAACGTCAATCCTGAAATACCAGCAGACTTGGCTGGTGATACGACGGAAATATTGATCGCTGACGGGAATGTCTCTTTAGAAACCGCACAGGTTGATTTGGGTAAGAAAGTTGCGCCAGCGAACGAGTCGCAAACTTCACCTGATTCATATGGAATCCGGATGTCTTTAAGTAAAGACTTACCATGTACCGAATCACGAACTACAAAATCCACAACAAGAAAATCTCACCCACTCGAAATCATCGCTTGTGTAGCGCTGGTCATGGCGTTTTTGTTAGTTTTATCAAGTTTACGACGATAATTTTCACAGGCTCACCTGGTGAGACTCTAATGCCTTAGCCTTAATGAACAATTTCAAGAAACGGACAAGGTATGCTCAAAATCGACGTTAAGTATGTCCAAGGCCACTGGGAGTTCATCGGTGGTGGTGGAATTCCGGTTAAGGAAGGGAGCGTCGGCGAATTGCGTGTTTCTAAGTCAATGATCTCTGACCTCGATTTTCTTAGCAATCTCACTGTCAAAACAAATATCAAGATTCTTGACGAAGGTACGCCGCTTTACATAGCCATGCGACCTAACTATCAAGATGAATTACCCGTAGAGATAAAAAATATCTTGTTACCCATTAGCTACCTGCCACATAGCACAACTACCGGCATCAATCTTGCATCAGAGTTGGTACAAGTTGTTTTGGGGAAACCTAACAAACAACAGACGCGAAACGGCGAAAGTACGGGTGGGTTATGGCTTCACATGAAAGGTATGACTCCAAAGGGAATCACCTCAAGCTCCATAGAGCTACCTAATTTGCCACAGTTTCAGAACAAAGTGGCATACAGCCTTAATCATGCCTACACCATTCTTTCTGAAATATATGAAACTGACCGTATTTCCCACACTGGAAATATTTATGAACATGTATTTTTTCGGGAATCGAACGGATCTCTTTGCCCACTAAAAGATTTGCGTAACGAAGCGATGGCTAGAGCAGAAAACGAAATAATCAACCAACTATGGTCAAAGATCGGAAAAATTTTTTAAGATCGTCGTAATCAAGCGAAAGTTGGAGTCCATTCCAGAATGCGTCGGGTTATCATAACCAATTAGCTGTTTATACTATCTAGATAATCGTACCAATGATTAAAAAAGACATTAACAAGGTCGGACACGGTGGCAACCTCGGCGTTGAAGCAGAACTCTTCAAAGCTGCTGGCAAGCTGCGCGGCAACATGGAATCGTCCGACTATAAGCATGTCGCACATGGACTTATCTTCTTAAAATACATCTCAGATGCCTTCGATGCCAAACACAAGGTTCTTCTGGCTGAAGCGGCACTAGCGGGAGAGGACAAGGACGAGTACCTTGCCGACAATGTGTTCTGTGTGCCAAAAAAAGCGCGCTGGTTGCACCTGGAGGCCAATGCCAAGCTGCCCACAATCGGAACCGCCTGGATATAAAAGAACAAAGGGACAGCCATGAGCGACAGCGCCTCACCACTCACTTCTGCTCTTCAACAGTTACGTCTAAAACTGCTTGATCTGACAGGACGTAACCGTCTCATCAACTTCAAGCACACCGCAGGCAAATCACTCCAGTTTGTAGAAGGACATCCAGCAGCGATCTATCAGAAGCTGGTGGAGGCCAACAACAAGGCCAACATCAGCGTTCTGGGACTGCCTGAACCCGCTCGAAGAGACTGGGTTGATCGAAACGGACGTCTGCAGCGGCCTGAACCCCGAGAGTGGGCTAAATCCGTTGGCGTATCGACTGGCTACGACATTTCAGGTGCTGGTGCGAACTCAGACGAATCGAATGTTCGGGCGTTGATGTACCCGGACGACCTGGCCAAGCACTGCCGTAAGATCGAGCGCGAGGCCACACTGGCGATTGAGGAAACCGGCGCGAACATGCTGTTCCTTGTGCTTGGCTTCTTGGAGTTCCCGGATCAGCGAGACAGCGACAAGACTTTCACAGCGCCCTTGGTCAGCGTCCCCGTCTCGCTGCAAAAGAAGGAAGTAGCAGGCATCCAGCAGTTCTCCCTTCAGTACACGGGCGACGACATCTCAGAGAACCTCTCGCTTCGAGAGAAGCTGCGCAATGACTACGGACTGGTTCTGCCAGAACTCACAGAAGAGCAGGTTGACGTCAATGGGTACTTCTCTGAAATTCAATCCATTATCAAAAAGCAGCCTGGGTTCGCTCTTAAACACCGCGTTTCTCTGTGCTTGCTTAGCTTCAGCAACATGCTGCTGGTTCGAGACCTGGACCCGAGCAAATGGCCAACAGACGGCGACGAGAATTCTCTGATTGACCATCCGATCGTGCGACAGGTGTTTGAAGGTAGAGCGGATGGGGGTGGAGCTGGATTGGGTATCGCCGAAGAACACCTGGTTGAAGAGGGGCCGGGCGCAAGTATTCCACTGGTTTATGACGCGGATAGCTCACAGCACAGCGCGCTGGTAGACGTTCTGTCTCTCAAGAAGAACCTGGTCATCGAAGGCCCTCCAGGCACCGGCAAGTCCCAAACCATTACCAACTTGATCGCCGCCTGCCTCGCCGAAGGTAAGAAAGTGCTCTTCGTTGCTGAAAAGTTGGCCGCCCTTGAAGTCGTTAAAAACCGACTGTCTTTGGCCGGGCTAGATCCGTTCGTACTCGAGCTGCACAGCAACAAGACCAATAAGAAGCGGGTGCTTGAAGAGATTGCCAAGAGAACGAGCTTTCGCCCCCAGCATCCGTCTGATCTTCCTCGCTTGCAACAACAGTTGGAAGAGCACCGGAAAGACCTCAAGGCTTATACCGATCTGATTAATTCCAATGCTCACAATGCATTTGGTCTAACGCTGCATCAGATCATGTGGCGAGCTGAGAAGCACCGCCTGGTTTTGAGCAATGAAGAGAGCATGCTCAGCCAAATCACGATCGGGGATGCAACACAAATTTCTGAATTTGAGTTTGGTCGACGAATGGATTGCCTGGGCTACTTGGGTTCTCAATACAAAACCGTGGGCGGATGTGACGCGAGCTGCACTTTCTGGGGCTTCTATCCAAACCGCTTGATTCCAGGAGACGAAGTCAAGCTGACTAAACTCTTTGAAGCTGCTGACATATGGGGGCAAGCGCTGGTTGAAGCGGCAAAGCATCTGTCTCAAGTGCTTGGTGGACGAGTACACAACCTCTCACTTGCCTTCTGCAGCGAGCAGCTAACCGCATTGAAGCGGTTACTGGAAACGGCTAACCAACAGCTCCCTCTTCATCTGATTCCCGGATTCTTCGAAGATGATGAGACAGGAACCAAGGCGGCGAAAGCGATTGAGGAATTCGCCAAACAAGTCGAACAGTTTCACAGCCTAGAAGGCGCTGTCAAAACAGCACTCAAGCTTGAATCTAGTGTCACCAAGCCTGGCACCGACGATCTCAAGGGATTACAACGTCTCGGCGATAGTCTGGGAGCAGAACTAGGGACCCTGAATGAACTAAGAGCCCTGCACCAGCACCTCACAGAAACATCAGGCAAGCTGTCGACTGCGCATGCAGCGTTAGTAAGTTTCTTAGGCGGAAAAAACATCCCCTACGACGGCTCCCGCCAAAAGCTTGAGCAATTAGGAAGCTTCACAGACCTTGTTCTAGATGCGCCAGAGGAGCACTTCCACCTGCAAACACCCGGCCTAACTCGGGATGGTGCTGTGCAAGCGCTTGAGCAGCTAGTTGCATTGCAAAATGAGTGGACAGTTCTTGAGAAAGCCCTGGGTGAATCACTCTACGTGGACACCCTGCCCCATGAAGGCGACATCAAACAAGCCATTCTCACCCTTAGAGAGGGAGATGCCTGGTACCGGATCTTTCAAAGCCACTGGCGCAAGGCAGTGGGCCTGCACAAGGCGTTGCAACGTACAAAGCAGAAGATCCCGGGGCAGAAGCGGTTGGAGCAACTCGAGCAAATCATCAAGCTACTGTCGCTAAAAGAGCAGTGGAAAGCATCGCCGACTTGGGTTCAGTTCCTCGGATCACCGGCCCCAGTTACACCAACGCCACTTGAAGGGTATCTGGCCCTGGCTCGTTGGGATCGCGCCATCAAAGTTGCGTCTGAAGACATTCAGGCTGTACTGATTGAGCCAATCACCTTCACGGCAGACCAAGCGCGGGCACTGCGGCGTGAGTTCTCATCCGTCAAACTTGAAATCACTGCGGCAATTACAGCATTCAAGAGCATCAACGACAAGCTCAAACGACTCGCCGAGTTCAGTGAAAGTCATCTGATCGACAAGGTTCTGGAAAAGACTGAAGAATTCACTGAGGCACTCGAAGATCGCTTTGAATGGTTGGAGCTAGAGGCGCGGAGCCAAGCAACATTAAGTCAAGTGATTGCTGGCTGCAATGCCACCCTAGAGCGCTCGGGACTCAAGTCGCAGATTCAATCCAATACCCGGATCAAATTGCTTCTTGGCGATCTGTATCTGGGCGTGGACACCGATTGCTCCACTGCTATTGAGGCCTTGTCCTTTGGTCAGAGCATCGATGGATTGAACCTATCTCCGCAAGTCAAATACAAGCTCCGAACCGGACATCCAATTGAGGCATGTCGCGCTGTCACAGATGCACTTGAATGCGTTCACAATGGACTTCAGCAGATCGAGTCACTGACCAGCACGCTGACACAGTTTGGAAAATTTGAGCTGGACACATGGACGGGTGCAGCAGCCGATGAAGATTTGGAGCTGTTCGTTGGGGCACTGCATGGTGCCGTTCAAAATGCAGTCCAAGACAAGGATCTCCTGATTCCTTGGTCTCTGTACTTGACGCGCAGGAAGGAAGCCACAGAACTGACTTTGACTGAGTTCGTGGACCTCCTCGAGAAAAAGCGGATCAAGCCTGATGAACTTGTCGACGCTTACGCCTATTGCACAAACAGCACGATCACCCGTGAAGCGTTCCGCAACATCCCAGAGTTAGGACGCTTTACAGGTCTCAAGCACAACCAAATTCGCGACGAATTCAAACGGTTAGACAAAGAGATCATTGCCCTGCGAGGTAAAGCAATTGCCTATGAATGCTCTCGCAAGACATCGCCACCGCTAGGCAGAAGTGGTGCTCGCGTAGATGACCGAACAGAGATGGTTCTTCTGAACTACCTCATGCCACAGCAACGCCCACGCATGCCTGTCCGAAAAATTCTGACCCGTGCAGGCGGTTCGATTCAGGCGCTGAAGCCATGCTTCATGATGGGACCGCAAGCCGTAGCGCAATACCTCGCGCCAGGCGTGATCAAGTTCGACTTGGTGATCATGGATGAGGCGTCGCAGCTGAAGCCAGAAGAGGCAATTGGTTCTATCGCTCGTGGAGGGCAACTTGTCGTGGTGGGAGATCCGAAGCAGTTGCCGCCGACCGCATTCTTCTCTCGCATGACTCAGGATGGCGATGGCAGTGACGATCACTTCACCACGACGGATGCAGAGAGCATTCTGGACGTTTGCTCATCGCATTTCAGACCCACAAGGTCGTTGCGCTGGCACTACCGCTCACAGCACCACTCGCTGATCGCATTCTCGAACCACAGCTTTTATCGAGGCAACCTGGTGATCTTCCCTTCGCCGTATGGCCAAGGTGGAAAGCTTGGGGTGCGTGCTGTTTACTTGGCAGATGCCATCTACGAGAACCAGACCAATCTGCGCGAGGCCAAGCGCGTAGTCGATGCGGTTGTCGAGCACATCGCAACACGCCCCAATGAATCGCTTGGCGTTGTAACGCTCAACATCAAGCAACGCGATCTCATCGCCGAGCTGCTTGAGGAGCGACTGAAGTCTGCTCGTGGTGCGGATGCCTATCGAGACCACTGGTCGACCGAGGGCCAGCCACTCTTTATCAAGAACCTTGAAAACGTCCAAGGTGATGAGCGAGACGCCATCATCATCTCAACGACTTTTGGCAAACCACCTGGCTCAAGTGCTGTCCGTCAGAACTTCGGCCCTATCAGCCGTCAAGGCGGTTGGCGTAGACTGAACGTGTTGTTCACACGAGCTAAGAAATCGATCGCCATCTACACGTCTCTACGGCCTGAAGACATCGTCATGGACGGGACTACGCCCGACGGGACCAAGGCTCTTCGCAACTACCTTGAGTACGCCCGAACAGGATCCTTGAACACCGTTGAGGAGACCGGTCGTGAGCCAGACAGCGACTTTGAAATTTCTGTGATGGACATGCTCAAGCTGCGTGGCTATGAAGTCACACCACAGCTTGGAGTGGCTGGGTATCGAATCGACATAGCGGTGAAGCATCCAGACGCACCAGGCTCTTATCTGGCTGCAATTGAGTGTGACGGCGCTTCTTACCACTCCGCTCTCTCTGTTCGAGATAGGGATCGCATCCGCCAAGAGATCCTCGAGTCGTTGGGATGGCGTGGTCGCATCTGGCGTATTTGGTCTACCGATTGGTTCCGCACACCAAGACAGGAAACCGAAAAGCTCATCAGCTTCCTCGAGGACCTTCGCGAAAGTTGGACACCTGAGCATGCCTCAGGCGAGGCCTGGATCGAAGAAGGTCAAGGTGCAAGTCCGATTGCTCCGGGATCAGTTGCCCTGATTGAACAGGTTGAAAACACCGAGCAGGCGAAAATTGAACGTGAGTCAGTTAGCTCCGTGCTGATTGATACGGAAGACGACCTTGAGGTCTACGTGGGGGATGTGATCCGCTATGTGGACGTCTCCAAGCCAAACGATGTCCTCACCGTCCAGATTACAAGCGGCAAAGACGACTTCTCAAACGGAATCGTCCATGAGAGTCGCCCACTCGCTCAAGCACTTCTTGGCGCAGTTGTGGGGGATGAGGTGGTACTCCATTTGCCTGGAACCACTGCCAGAAATTTTGTCGTCAAAGAAATTATTAAAAGTAGCCAGTCATGATCGAATACATCAAAAAAACATTATGGGCCACGGCAGAAAAGCTACGCGCAAACATGGATGCCGCCGAGTACAAGCACTTGGTGCTGGGCCTCATCTTCATTAAATACATCAGCACCACAAAGCGATTGACCAAGTTGTACGCCCCGGCAAATCCATGGGCATCCACCAGATCCTGATAGATCGCTACAGAGTTACGCCGAAGCTTTACTTGGGCTCAATGAATTTGCGGTGGGGTTAGCTTTTGCTGGCCGAAATGGCGATGGGGGTCGGTGGCCAGGGTGGCTCAGTTTGACAGGCCATCCGGAGCCATCCAAACAGCAAATCATCTCCTCACGGGCTTTTGGGCAGCAAGTCTTCCTTCTGCAAAACTTTAACGAGGCGGTTACATTCTATGCCAGCCGGGCTGCTGAAAAGCTGTGGAAACAGGCGCATGTCGCTGGTGCGATCCAGGTTTATTTGGAAACCAACCGTTTCAAGCCTGATGAACCTCAGTACAGCAATGGCGTAACGGTGAAGCTTCTCAAGCCGACCGAGAACACGTTTTCGTTGGCGGAAGCAGCGCTGTACGGATTAAACAGATTTACAAGCCCGGTTATGCCTACAAGAAGGCTGGAGTTATGCTGATGGATCTATGCTCTGCCAGTCAGGTGCCGGTGGACTTGTTTTCAGGTTTCGACGATCCGGAGACGGTAAAAGCCAAGGTGCTGATGGCCACGCTTGACGAGATTAACGCCAAAATGGGACGAGGCACTGTGCGTTCTGCGGGCGAAGGCTTGATAAAGCCTTGGGCAATGCGATCAGACAACAAAAGCGCTGCTTTTACTACGAGCTGGGTGGAGCTGCCGTTGGTCACTGCAAACTAATCAGTTGAACTGCTCTAGCAGCTGTAAAACTAAGCGATATATCCCTGGGCGCTTTTCTTCACGGGGCCCGGCTACATTTAGGACTCGAATTTGATTCTCGCTGATCCAAAATAAAAATTCCTGAACGGCGCTTTGCAATTCTCGGCCATCTAGTTGAATGACTATGTAGGGCTTTTTCATTGACTGGGCAAACTTAACAGTTTGGAGCGTGCCGCCGTCTAGGTCACCACTATTAAAAACCACCGTTCCATCAGCGTCAGCAACATTCCGTTTCGTTCGCTGACGATAACCCGATGATTCTGTTTCCTGCAGCATATATCGGTCATGGAGTGCGCCGTCACATGCCAGCCTGCCCTTTGGGCACCATCCACCATGCGTAATCTCAGCATCAATAGCCCAATCTAGTGCGGCCCTATCTACACCAGTCTGTCCACCTGAGATGATTTTTTTAATCGGAGTTTTCATAGTTCCTACAATAGGCTTGCTGCTTTGGCTTGAAGTCATCGCAGACGGCTTACCGGCGATTGGCGCAGTGCTGGCATACGAGTTATGCCGCCGAGCTTTCGGAGATTAAGATTACTCTCGAGTATGGCCAATTCCTTAAAGTTATATTCAAAACGCTATGTTTTCTAAATTGTCTTCATCATGATTCTCTATAACGCCCATTCTTTGATTCAACACACTTTTAGCCAATGACTGGAAAGAATGGTGCTCTTTGATGATTTCCATTGGGGCATCGTCGCGAAACAAGATGTGCATATCCACAATCATTTTCAACTCCACAGTTGGAAGCTTTGACAACTCTTCAAGCATTTCTTTTGGCGTTCTCATTGGAACTTCCTCATTGCTGGGCAGGTACATAACCCATGCGCCGCCCGTCGTTACTGTAGATATTGGTTACTCCGGATGGAGCTCGAACTTCATAGCCAATACGGTTTCCTCGGTTGTCGTAGACTCCGTTGCTGGCGTTGTAGTTGTAAGGGCTATTTTGGTAGTTGTAAGGATTGTTTTTGTAGTTATAGGGTGAGTTCTCGTAGTTGCTCTCACTGTTCTGATAGTTATAAGGACTCTCGTTCCAATTCATCGCCTGTTGTGCACTGGCAGTTGGTAATAAAACAATTGAAACGATGGCTGACAGAATGATGCGCTTCATACAATCCTCCGAAATGGATTTTCGAACACGGGTGATGATTGATTGTATGGTGCGAGAGTCTCACCAGATGAGACTGTGAACAGCGCGATCTAAAAATAAGTTAGTTCAAACTACTTCTTCGACCCTTCGAATGAGCCCGGAACTCTTCTCAGAAAATCCGAGTAACCAGAAGCTTTGTGAGCCTGCTCAACCCTCAGTTTACGTTCGAGTTTTCTTTCCTTACGAATTCGTGCAATCTCAGCACGTTGTCGCATTAGATCTTCCATGTAGGGTTTCCGTATGCTTTCAAGCGCAGACTGGTTTCGTAGAATGACTGACTGCAAAAGAGATTGTTCCTCTTCAGACAAAATCAGTTGAGTAACCGCTGTTTTAAGACCATCAATACCTGCGCGAAGTCTTTTCATTACAGCGCGCTGGCTTTCTGTGCAATGAGAAGCTGCTACGTTCTTGGTCATATTAAATCTGACGTAGTAGTTTGTTCAGCAGAAATTGATCGCCAATCGGTTGAAAAGGCCTCCGGGCTTGATCGGAACTGTTTTAACACTAGATAACGGTACATCAGAGTTGACGGTCTTGTTTTGGACTTGCATCTGGACTTGGGTAAACGCGGCTGTTTTCTGCATGCAGTTCAATTCAATCCGATAGATCGTTTCGCTGTTTGTATTCGGATCATAACTCCGCTCTTTAATACTGACGTGAGCGGCGTTTCTGCTGACAACCTCTGGTTCATAAAAATGAACAACACCCTTATTGTCAGTACCGTATTCAACCCAGGCAGCGTGAGCAATCGGGTTGAAAGCTGCAAGTAAAGACACTGCAAGAAAATATAACCGATGTGACATATCCAAAAGCCCGCTTTTAGATTAAGAAAAAGCCTCAAGCTGGCTTCATGCAGCCGGGCTCCAATTGCCCGGGGCGAACACCATCAAGAGGCTTTTAACCTTGCCCCACCCCAATAAGTCGTCATCCCAAACTTGCGAGCCTAAAGGACCGGATCAAGGCAAAGCCAGAATAACACAAAAATCGGCGCTAATAATTGGTTATGCTTCACACAACAATGCGCAAAAGAAAGCGTACAGAAAATTGACGCTTTCTGTCCTATGCCCCAGGGAAACGGCAAGATTCGGAAATGCGCTGGCGAGTATTTAATAGCCGCTCATGGGTGTGTAGGTATCACCCAACGCAAACAAACGCGCCGTAGATAGGCCAGTTTCAGCCGGTTTTGGTGTAATTGACCAAGGTTTACTTTGATGGATACAGCAAATGTTGGTGGTCTAGCCAAACAGGATAGAACACGTCATCAATCCAGAAGCCATGGACTCTTCCCAGCTCTGACCTAGAAAGCGAAAACTGCCATGGCTCACATTCTTGTAAGTGAGCAGGAAGATGAGCGTAGCCATCAGGCACTGACGTGTCACCCCACCTTATTGAGTGCGACCGCAATGCTTTCCCAGCCTGCCGAAACTCTTGAGGCTTCATAGTGCTGATGCTTTTCAGCTTATAAAGAAACTCCGAAAAATAACCAGTCTTAACAGCTGGGTCGGGAGTACAAAACCTAGCATCGTTAAGTTCCAGATACTTGAACGAAAATCTTACGCACTCGTTGTAAAGCTGGGCTTGGCCTTTGTTGATCAGTTCGTTGCTTTTGCGCTCTCCTTTATTAATTCGGGGAGGCATTCTTCAATTCACAAAAAAACGATCTCATCAACTCAATATCAATCACGCGATTGGACTCAGCATCCTGAGGCAAGTCTCCTCTTGCCTTCAACCATGGGGGCTCTTGATGCGTACGTAGCTCAAGCTCATAGCCAGAATCACCACCGTAAGCTTCTAGTACTGCGTTGACGACGCTCGCCATCTCCGCTGGAAGTTCTGTTTTGGAAACTTCTTCAACAATTGGACACCAACGATTGTGCTTAAAGGATCCATAAATTCCAGGCTGAACCGGGCCATGCACCCAAGCTTCTAAGCGATCCGGGAAAGCACACTCACCCTTGAAGGCAAGGTGCCATCCTTGAACGTAGTAAAGAAGTTTCTGTAACTTCAAATTACTAATAGGATCGCCTGCATCTTGGAAGAAGCGCACGATATAGCAAGCAATTTCTTGTGCTGATTTCATGCTTTTTTATCGCCTTTAGTTTTTACTATTAGATAATAATAGATTCCGAAACCTCACCTGTAAAGAATGATGAGGTAAAAAGCTTCGGGCGCACTGATAATTAGCCCCGTCGGATTTCGTCTGCTTTCGGTTTTCGGGTGATGTGAGTATTCATGTTTCAACGATAGCACCCCTGCCCGGCCAAACGGATCGGATCAATGTCGGATGAATGACCTAGACAACCTGAAGATTACTTTCATGGTCGCAGCCGGTACGCAATCAGGTACGCAAGGAAACATGGGGTAGTAAGTGCGTACCAGCCCGGCTAGATTGGGAAGGTTTCCACGGAAAAGCTTTCTATCTGTTGCTATCCATGGTTTTGATGATTCAGTAGAATGCGTTGCAAGCGAATGTTTTTGTGTAGCCATATGTGTAGCTAGAACAAATGCAAAAGCACATAACCCATAACACATGAGGAATAGCGCCTTACATGAAAATCGCCACCTGGAATGTGAACTCGCTCAATGTCCGCCTCCCGCATCTGCTGGACTGGCTGGCAATCACTGGCCCGGATGTGGTGGGTTTGCAGGAGCTCAAATGCGAGGACGCGAAGTTCCCGGAAGTCACATTACTTGAAGCCGGTTATCACGCGGTCTTTGCCGGCCAGAAAACGTATAACGGCGTGGCGGTTCTGTCGCGCGAACCTGCCACCGATGTGCAACGGGGTATCCCCGGCTTTGACGACCCGCAGCAACGAATGATTGCCGCCACCATCCGCGGTGTCCGCGTGGTCAATGGTTACTTTCCCAACGGTCAGGCACCGGGCACCGACAAGTTTGCCTACAAACTCGATTGGCTGACCCACCTGACCGAGTGGTTAGATCGGGAGCTTAAGACACACGACAAGCTTTGCCTGATTGGTGATTACAACATCGCACCAACCGATGCCGATGCGCACCCGGACTGGAAAGAAGCCATTCACGTATCTCCCCCCGAGCGCGCCGCCTTTGCAGCCCTGGAAGCACTGGGCCTCGAAGATGTCTTCCGGCGTTTTGACCAGCCGGAGAAAAGCTTTTCCTGGTGGGATTACCGGATGAACGCGTATCGTCGCAATTTCGGCCTGCGCATTGATCACATTCTGGCCAGCAAGGCGCTCGCCGATACCTGTACCGCCTGTGAGATCGACCCGTCGCCCCGTACCCTGGAACGGCCGTCCGATCACACGCCGGTGATGGCCACCTTTAATCTTTGAGTGGTGTCACTGAGGCAGTCGCCTCTGCTACGGCAGTCGATTAGCCAGCGCCACAAAATCCGCTTCACTGAGCTGCTCGGCGCGCTCGGTCGGGTCCACCCCGGCCGCTTCAATCTCTTCGGCGTTCAATAGGGGCTTGAGGGTGTTGCGGACCATTTTGCGCCGTTGCGAGAAGGCGGCACTGACTACCGCGCTGAGCTTGGCTTCATCCACCGGCAGACGATCAGCGATGGGTCGCGGCATCATGCGCACCACGGCAGAATTCACTTTGGGCGCCGGGTCAAAAGATTCGGGCGGCACATCCAGCAAGGGCTCGAGATAACAATAACGCTGCAGCATGACCGACAGGCGGCTACGATCCGAATCACCCGGTGCTGCCACCATACGGTCAACCACTTCCTTCTGCAGCATGACATGAATGTCACGAATGGCTTCGACCTTGTCGAGCAGGTGAAACAGAATGGGGGTAGAAATGTTGTAGGGCAGATTACCGACTACCCGCAAATCCGGCCCCAGCGAAGCAAAATCAAAAGCCAGCGCATCGCCAGCATGAATGGTCATTTGCTCGCACGTATATTTTTTCTCCAGGCGGGCAATTAGGTCACGATCCAGTTCGACCACATGCAGATGGCCGGCACGCGCCAGCAGCGGTTGGGTCAATGCCCCCAGACCGGGACCAATTTCAACGACATGCTCGCCCGGACGCGGGTTCACGGCATCCACGATGCCATGAATGATGCCCTGGTCAATCAGAAAGTTCTGCCCGAACCGTTTACGGGCCGTATGGCCAGTTTCTCGGGCAAGCTTACTGGGCGCGGGTTTAGTGAAGCGGTTCATGAACGTTGTTGATTGGCAAGTTGGGCGGCTAGTGCCACCGCCGCATGAAGGCTACCCGGGTCAGCCACCGGCAAATCACCACCCGGCTGACGACCGGCCAGATCGAGCGCTGTGCCATGATCGACCGAGGTACGGATGATCGGTAAACCGAGGGTGATATTGATGCCCTGGCCGAAGGTGGCGTATTTGAGCGGTGCCAGGCCTTGATCGTGATACATGGCCAGCACGGCATCGCCTTGCGGCAACACGCGTGGAGTAAACAGCGTGTCGGCAGGGAGCGGCCCGATGAGCTGCATGCCTTCTGAACGCAGACGATCCAACACGGGCACGATGACGTCGATTTCTTCTCGCCCCATGTGACCGCCCTCACCCGCATGCGGATTCAGTCCCGCGACCAGAATACGGGGTGCGGCCAGGCCGAATTTTTCACGCAGATCATGGTTCAGGATGCGCAGCACCCGGGTCAGCAGATCTTCTGTAATGGCCGCCGGCACAGCTGACAACGGCAGATGGGTCGTTGCCAGTGCCACGCGTAACGGACCATGCGGCGTATCACCGGCCAGCATCATGACGACCAGCGGCGTCTGTGTTTGTTCGGCCAGATATTCGGTGTGCCCGGTAAACGGTCGCCCGGCTTCGTTAATCACACCTTTATGCAAGGGTGCTGTGACCATCGCGGCAAATTCGCCTCGCTGACATCCGGCGATAGCACGATCCAGGATGGCAACGACATAATCACTATTGGCCGGATTCAGCTGGCCCGTAGTCACGGGGCATCGTGTCGGCATGTGGCTGACGATCAGCGCTCCGCAGCGAGAAGCAACAACCGGTGCTGCCGGATCATAATCCTTGAGCGTTACACTGATACCCATTTGCCGGGCACGCGCGGCCAGCAAATCTCGGTCAGCCAGCACCACCAGCTGATCTGACCAGGACTGCGCTGCCAGTCGCAGACAGAGATCAGGGCCAATACCGGCCGGCTCTCCGGAAGTAATCGCCAGACGAACGGGCTTCGCATCTGAGATATGGGCAACGTTCATGTCCGTGCGTTCCAAATGCCCGGTCATTGATCATCCGTACGGATTTCAACGTAGGCACGGTCGCGCACCTGACGCACCCACTCCTGGTTGGCTTCTTCCAGCTTACGCTGACGCAAGGCCATGGTGGCCCGCTGACGCTGGCGCTCCTGGGACACATCGGTTGTTCTGCGCTCCAGCACCTGAATGATGTGGAAACCGAACTGGGACTGTACCGGGTTACTGATCTCGCCAATCTTCAGGGCATTCATGGCCTGATCAAAGGCGGGTACGGTATCTCCGGGATAGAGCCACCCCAGATCCCCTCCCTTCTGGGCGGAACCATCCTGTGAATAGAGTTTAGCCAGAGTGGCGAAGTCTTCACCACTTTTAAGGCGACTATGAACCTGGTTGATTTTCTGGCGCGCTTCGGCCTCCGAGGTGATTTCGGTCACCTTGATGAGAATATGGCGGGCATGGGTCTGCTGAATCTGCGGCAGGGCACTACCGCCTTTGCGGGCGATCAGTTTGACGATATGAAAACCACTCGGACTACGCACCACATCGCTAACCTGGCCTGGCTTGAGGTTGGCAATAGCCGAACTCATCACCTGCGGTAAGCTGTCTACCGAACGGAAACCCAGATCCCCACCCTGCATGGCATCGTTGGATTCAGAATAGGTCGCCGCCAGCTGTCCGAAATCACGACCGGCTTTGGCCTGATCATCAATCGATACGGCTTTCATACGCAGCTTGTTCAATGTTTCCGGTGAAGCCCCTTCGGGAATGCGGATCACAATGTGCGCGAGGTGCACTTCTTCACCGGCACCGGTGGCAGCCTGGTTGGCCAGGAAGTTATCCACTTCACCGGGCGTGACATTGATCTTGGCATCGACCTCACGCTCACGCACCCGGGCAATCATCATCTGACTCCGGATTTCTTCACGGAAATCCGGCCAGGCAACCCCGTCCTTCTCAATCACCTGGCGCATTTGCTGTGTAGACATTTTCTGGTTTGCAGCAATCCGGTTCAAGGCCTGTTCGAGCTCGGTATCCTCGACACGGACACCCGCCTCCAGAGCCACCTGCACCTGGGTACGCTCGGTAATCATCTGATCGAGTACCTGCTGTCGCAGAATATCACCCGGCGGTAACTGGACTTTCTGACGCTGTAGCTGCATCGAGGCCGAGCGGACACGACTGTTGAGCTGGTGCTGCGTGATCACACCGTCATTGACCACCGCGACGATACGATCCAGAGTTTGTGGCTGATTGGCGCGCGTAGCATGTCCCGACGATGCAGGCGCTGCCGCCACGCCCATAGAAACCATCAGAGCGAATAACGGCAAAGCAAACAGGGTTCGGCAACGGTTGAGCATCGGCATGTTCAATGATCCATTAATAGTAAGGATCCGTCAGCGGCGGCATAAAGGCCGCATCCGAGGTTCGGGTGTAATTCGGGACATTACGGCGTAACACATCCAGCGGGCTGGAACCAATGCTACCCATGCCCTTGAGTTCCAGCTGAACAAAGAAGCTGGTATTCAGGAAAGGCGTCTGCGTTGAGCTGTAGGTCATCGCACGGTGATACACAGCACGCGCTGTCCAGCAGGACGCATTGTATTCAAGACCGGCCAGGCTTTCGATCTGAGAAGATTGCACAGCCGAATACGTATAGCGACCTACCGCCCGCAATGGGCCCCAGATCTTCCAGGCAGCACTGACATCATTCTGCATCACGGCCGTCGCCGTCATGCCGGATGTGGCGGCACCGGGGATGTAATCCTGGTTCTGGTAGCGATACGTGTAGTTCAGGACATTCTCACGGCTAGGCTGGAATCGGCCACCAATACTGGCCCGATTGATCCGGTTGACGCTGGCCGTATTGTTACTGGCGCTGTTGGCTTGGGCATACGGGCTCACCTGAGCAAAGCCATTGATCGAGGTATAGGGTGCCACCACACCGGCAGCTTGTGCAAAGTAATCGTTACTGCCATAACTGCTGGTCGGCTGATTTGCGTATAGGTTCACCTGTTGCGGCTGGAAGAAAACACGCTGGCCGAGACTAAAGCTCATCAACTGCTGGCCTGTTTTATCCAGTGAATATCGCGAGGTCAGCGCAGCCGTGACCTGGTTGGCATTGGAGACGCGGTCCCAGCCGGTGAAGATGTTCTCGCTGAACATCTGTGCGTAGCTCACATCCGCCACACCCGTATCAAACAGCGGTAGGTTAGTCTGGTCTCTGTAAGGCACGTAGAGGTAATACAAACGCGGTTCCAGGGTCTGGTTCAGATTACGCCCGAAGTACTGGGTCTTCCGGTCAAAAACCAGCCCCGAATCCAGCGACAGAATCGGCAGCGTGCGTGATGCGGTATCAGAGCCAATGCTGGTTGTACCGTTATAGGCACCCGAGGTCGTCAACTGACCGGCGTTGGTGTTGTACTGTGTGTAGTGCACACCGAACTTCGGTGTCAGATACATACCCGGCTGCTGCCAGCTGGTGACGAGCTGCGGATAAGCCCAGAGGCGATTCCCCTGCACATAGGATTGGGTCTGGTTCGTGAAGTAGGAACTGTTCGCGGACACCAGCGCATCCAGGCGTGCCGGCTGATCAAATAGCCCGTTATTCTGCAGCACTTCCAGCTCATCGTTGTCATTCAGCTTGACGTTGCTGAATCCGGCAGCGCTCAGCAGGGAGCGGTTCATCGCAAAGTTAACCTGCGGCAGCAATTGATACGGCGTTGCCACGGGCGCGCTCGGGTTAAAGTTGAGCGTCTGGTAACCCTGCGCCACGACCGAGGCGTTCCAGGTCGGTGCTGCATAATTCACCCGCCCGGTGCGAGGCAGATAGGACTGCGACATCGCGGCCAGTGAATTATTCAAATCGGTAAAGTAATAGGAATCCGAAACACCCTGCAGATCCCAGGCACCGGAGAGGCCCGGCAGCAGACTATTGAACTGCTGCTGATGCTGGCTCAGGAAGCTCCAACGCTCCCGGTTTGCCATACGATCGTTAGGCATGTAATTAAAGGCATCCTTACCGGTATAGGTGGGCACGGGGCTATTGCCCGTATTGCCCAGGTAGCGCGCCTCCGTATTGAAGGAGATACCTCGCTTACCGTAAATCGCCGGTGCGAAGGTCGCGTCGTAATTGGGTGCGAGGTTGAAGTAGTAAGGCACAATGGTCTGGAACCCATTGAGCTGAGAAGATCCCAGGCTGGGTGACAGAAAACCGGAGTGCCTGCCGCGATCCAGCGGGAAGAAGGCATAAGGCATGTAAAGGAACGGCACATCCTGGAAGTACAGGAGTGAATTCGAAACGTTGCCCTGATTCTGTTCGTAATCCGCATGATAGGTGGATGCCCGCAGATACCACCCACTATCGCCTGCCGGACACGTTGTGTAGGTTGCATCTTCGGCCTGATAGCGATTTTCGCCTTGCAGGTTGATACGTGCCGCCTGACCATGCGACATGGTCTCGACAATTCGGGCGAGCGGACTCTGCCCCGGCAGATATGCAACCTGTCCAGCCGCTGTGGCTTGCGCCTGCGTTTCCGCATCGGCACTCGCTGCGGCGGCCTCATTGATTGCGGTCTGCTGGCCGGGTTGCTGACTGAGCGTCGCACCTGCAGCCATGCCGTAATTCGGCGTGGCGTTACTGCCCATGGGCACAGGCCCACCCGGATTACCCATCATGTTGCTACCAATGGCCGGCGCGTTAAACGACCAGGCGTTGTTGGTTTGCGATATCTGTTTCTGTTGCCGGATCTCGTAATTGACGTTATTGATGTAACCCGTTCGGGCGGCAACAACGATTTCCGCATCGGAGCCGGCCATCGTCGTGCCCTGGGTTGGATCCCGGTACAACACGTTGCCTTGGGCATCGACATTGTCTTCAACGATGTTATAGACAATCCGGTCGGCATTAAGAATGGTGCCATCCCGGCGCAACTCGGCATGTCCTGTCGCCGTAAGCTCCAGATCGTTACGGCCAGTAATGGCATCGGCCAGGAGTTCGGTCTGATCCTTGGGTAACGCCGTTGCCGGTGTCTTTGCGGCCGTCTGGGTAGCCAGCGTTTGAGGCTTAGGCTGAGGCGGCATGGTTTCTGCAACTGATTGATCAGCGGCTTTAGGCGTTTCCTGATCACGCAAAGCTCGGCCGGCTTCAGCGGCGACAGGTAATGGCGAGGATGGCGCACGTGGCGTGGGGGCCACAGGAGCAGCCGGCACTGATGGTGTTGGTGCCGGTGCCGGCGAGGGGGGCGGCTCGGACTGGGTCTCGGGCACCGCCGGCTCGGCAACCGGCTCGGATCTGGCCGCCACCGTTTTAGCGGGGGTCGGGGCAACAGGCGTTGATACAGGCACCTCGGTGGATCGCGTGGCCGGTATGGGTGCCATCGGTTCCTTTGCTGCCGTTTTTTTACCGGCGGCTTTTTTCGCCGACGCGGCAGCGGGCAGACTGCCGCCCAGGGCGGCGGGCAAGGATGGCGGCGCTACTGCCGGGGCACCACCCAGTAACGCCGGATCCACCAGTAAGGGCGCCATCCGGGTTGGCACGGCACTGCTTTGCGCATACGCAACGTTGGCACCCAGCAACACGCCTCCTACGCCCATACCCAGCGTGGCCAGACACACGACTAACGGCAAACGCCCCAACTGGGGCACCGCTAGGTCCTGCTTGGGCAAACGGGGTAGAGAATCAGGCAGTCTGAATGACACAACAATCCACGGCAAAGGGTTTCAACGACCATGGCCGGATACAAGATAATCAAGATACCGACCCTGAACCGCTGCAAGGTAAAATACTGTCAATTCTAGCATTTCTCCCCCTTAAAGACGGCCTAGATACCGGACACATCCATGAATAAGACGACTGATTCCCTTCATGACGCCCGCCTGCAGGCAGGCACCGAATTTACCGCTCAAACCCAGCTTTATGCCGGCACCCCTAGCCTGGTCCCCGCTTCGGCCGATGCCAGTTTCCGCCGCTACTTCCGGGCCACCTGGCCGGGCGGCGAAACCGCCATTCTGATGGATGCGCCACCGGACAAGGAGGATGTACGTCCGTTCATCCAGATTGCCCAGCTGATGGCTGATGCCGGCCTGATCGCCCCCAAAGTGCTGGCCGCCGACTCGGAAAACGGCTATCTGTTGCTCAATGACCTGGGAAACTCCGGCTATCTCAAAACCCTGCATACCGCCAACGCCAAGGAAGCCGACACCCTCATGCGGGGTGCCGTCAACGCCCTGGTTGCCTGGCAGAAAAGTGCCCGCCCGGGCGTACTGCCGGAATATGACCAGGCACTGCTGCAGCGCGAACTAGACCTCTTTCCGGAATGGTGCATTGGCCGCCACGCCGGTATTGAGCTGACAGCCCAGGAACAGGGATGGCTGAAGGGTGTTAATGAGGCGCTCATCAAGTCCGCCCTGGCCCAGCCACAGGTGTTTGTCCATCGCGACTATATGCCTCGCAACATGATGCGCACCGATGACGCCGCAACGCCGGCCATTCTGGATTTCCAGGATGCGGTTTACGGCCCGATCACCTATGACGTGGTGTCACTGTTCCGCGATGCCTTTATTTCGTGGGATGAAGAGCGCGAACTCGACTGGGTGATTCGTTACTGGGAAGCCGCCCGCAAGGCCGGGCTCCCGGTTCATCCCGATTTTGGCGACTTCTGGCGCGCCTACGAATTCATGGGCCTGCAGCGTCATCTGAAGGTGCTGGGGATTTTCTGCCGCCTGAACTACCGGGATGGCAAAGGCCACTATCTGGAAGACCTGCCCCGTTTCTTCAACTACGCGTATCGCACCGCCGAACGCTATGCGGAATTGCGCCCGCTGGTACCGATTCTGGAACGCCTGTCACCGCGCGACCTGCAAATCGGCTACACCTTCTGAGGCCAAACGGCATGCGCGCAATGATTCTGGCAGCGGGTCGTGGTGAGCGGATGCGTCCGTTGACCGACCATTGCCCCAAACCGCTGTTGCCGGCGGCCGACAAACCGCTGATTATCTACCACCTGGAGCGCCTAGCGGCTGCGGGTTTCCGGGATATCGTGATTAATCACGCCCACCTCGGTACACAGCTCGTTGCGGCGCTGGGTAACGGCGCACCATGGGGTCTCTCGATCACCTGGTCGCCGGAACCGGTGGGCGCACTGGAAACGGCCGGCGGCATCCGTCAGGCACTACCCTCGCTGGACACTGGCGATGACGCCCCGTTCCTGGTGATCAACGGGGATATCTACTGTGACTGGCCCATCGCTCCCCGAACCCTGGAGACCAGCGACCTGGCGCACCTGGTGCTTGTCGACAACCCGATTCAGCACCCGAAGGGCGACTTCGTGCTCAATAATCACCGCGTGCGTGATCGCACAACCGAGACAGATACAGCGCTCACTTTTGCCGGGATTGGCCTTTATCGCCCCAGCCTGTTCAAAGATCTCGTCGCCGGCGCGCCCGCCAAACTGGCCCCATTGCTGCGTGCAGCCATGGCAAACCACCAGGTCAGCGGTGAGCATCATCGCGGACGCTGGGAAGATGTGGGCACTCCCGAACGACTGGCGTTGCTGGACCGCGAACTGCGGGCCCAGGCTACGCTATAACTCGCTCATCGGCGTATGATGCATTAATCATTGGACGCCCTGACATCATGGCTCACCAGACATCGACCCGACTCCTGCCCCACCTCGCCCCGCTAGCACCAACACCTTTGGATCCGGCGCCGTTTATACGGCGGCGACAGCAGGTCCTGGCTGAAATGCACAAAAAAGGGCGTGGCGTCGCCGTCATCCCGACCTCGACGGAACTGATCCGCAACCGGGACACCCACCACCCATTCCGCTTTGACAGCAACTTCTGGTACCTGACCGGTTTTGAAGAACCGGATGCCGTGCTGGTACTCCTCATCAGCGACACACCCCAGAGCCTGCTGTTCTGCCGACCGAAGAACCCTGAACGCGAACTCTGGGAAGGCTTCCGTTTCGGTCCGGAGGCGGCCTGCGAGCAATTCGGCTTTGATGCCGCCTACCCGCTGGATCAACTCGATCAACATGTGAGCGAACACCTGATCGGCGCTCAGACCCTCTGGCACAGTCTGGGGCAAAACCCCGACTGGGATACCCGTGCCGGCCGCTGGCTAGAACACGCCCGGGCACAGTCCCGCGCCGGTAAACAGGCACCGACCGTGGTGGCTGACTGGCGAGCGCTGGTAGAGCCTATGCGCCGGAGCAAAGATGTGGGGGAATTGGCACTGATGCAACGCGCCGCCGACATTGCCGCTAACGCCCATATCCGGGCCATGCAGGCCTGTCGTCCGGGCCTTTACGAATACCAGCTCGACGCCGAGCTGCAATACGCTTTTCTGCAAGCCGGGGGGCACCCACCCTCTTACCCGGCGATCGTGGCCGGCGGCGCGAACGGCTGTGTCCTACATTACACCGCCAACAATCAGGTATTACGCGATGGCGATCTTGTGCTGATTGATGCCGGCTGTGAAGTCAGCGGTTACGCCTCCGACATTACCCGCACATTCCCGGTCAACGGCCGCTTCAACAGCGCCCAGCGTGATGTCTATACCGTCACCCTAGCGGCACAGGAAGCAGCCATTGCTGCGACAAAGCCCGGTGCGCCGTTCCACGCCCCCCACGATGCAGCGCTGCGCGTCCTCGTGCAGGGCATGATGGATCTCAAGCTCTGCCAGGGTAGCCTGGACGGCATCATCGAAGCCGGCGACTATCGGCAGTTCTATATGCATCGCACGAGTCACTGGCTCGGCCTGGATGTCCATGATGCCGGGCCGTATCACGAGAATGACGAATGGGTTGGCCTGCAAGCCGGCATGACATTGACCATGGAGCCCGGCTTCTACATTCGGCCAGCCGACCACATCCCCGTTGCGTTTCACAACATCGGGATCCGCATTGAGGATGACGTAGTCGTCACCGATACGGGTTGCACCGTGCTGACTGCCGCAGCGCCAAAAACTCCGGATGCCATTGAAGCCTTGATGGCCAGGCATACATGACAGACACCGCCTCCATGAACGACGTCGATATTGTCATTCTGGGTGCCGGCCCGGTCGGCAGTACGCTGGCACTGTTTCTGGCCGGGACACGCCATCGCGTGCTTCTCGTCGAGCAGCGCAGCCTGGCCGATGGCCAGCATGACCCGCGTGCACTCGCGCTCTCGGAAGGAGCGCGACAGTTGCTGGAACCGCAACATGCCTGGCCGCGCAGCCAGGGCCCGGGCGACGACCGCTGCACAGCCATTGAAACAATTCATATCTCCCAGTATGGTGGCTGGGGCCGTACGTTGATAGACCGTCAGGATTACCAGCTGCCTGCGCTGGGTTACGTGGTGCGTTACGGTGCTTTGCTCGGCCGCTTGCACCAAGCCCTGCACCTGGCCCAACAGCGGCAACCGGGACAGATCGAGATTCTGGAGCAGACCCGGGTTGATGTCGGGGCAGACGCGACAAACACCCAAGCGGCTGATCGCTTCTGGCGAACACTAGAGATTGGCGAACGAACCATACGAGCGCGCCTGATTGTTCATGCCGAAGGAACGCCACCCGATAACAGCCCTGACGTCATCGCCCGGGGTTATGGACAACGGGCCCTGATTTTCGAGGCCGGCCTGGCACAGCCTCATGGGCAACGCGCCTGGGAACGCTTCACGCCACAAGGGCCACTGGCACTGTTACCCGTTGATGGGACAGGCGGTCAACGGGTATCGGTGGTCTACACCGTTCCGGAAAACGACGCAGAAGCCCTGCTCGCCCTAGACGATGCTGGCATTCTGTCGAATATTCAACGGGCCATCGGACCTCAGGCAACTTTCACGGATGTCGGACCACGCGCCAGTTTTCCTTTAAAGCTGCGCTTACGCCAACCGCTGCACCGGGCGCGCGAACTGTGGATTGGCAATGCGGCCCAAACGCTCCATCCTGTCTCTGGCCAGGGATTCAACCTCGGCTTGCGGGATGCGGCACAGCTGGCGTATCAATTACGCGATGCACTCGATCCCGGCTCCGAACATACGCTGCAACCCTATATCCGCAGCCGACAGCTGGATCGCTGGGGTGCAGCAGCCTTTACGGATGGGATTGTCCGTACCTTCTCGACACCCTTCCCGGTGCTCAATGCCTTACGCGGCATTGGACTCAGTGCACTGGATCTGATCAGCCCGTTACGCCATTTCGTTGCCCGCCGGATGATCTGGGGTGCCCGGGCCTGGCCCTAATGCTGCCACCCGGTGCGAAGGGCGAACAGACGCGCCATGCCATACCGCCCTGCAACGCAACAAAACTGACTAAAATTTAAGCAAAAACAGCCAGTTCGGGTTAGAATAGCGGGCTGTCTTGTCGCCCAATTTTTACTCCATTCTGCCCGCCCGCCCCATGGATTTTGTCGGTTACCGCCTCCGAAACAACCTGTTTGTCGCACCCATGGCGGGTGTGACTGATCGACCTTTCCGTCAGCTCTGCAAGAAACTGGGTGCCGGTCTGGCCGTATCGGAAATGGTCACCTCGAACTCCCTGCTCTACGGCAGCGCCAAGACCCAGCGTCGCGCCAATCACGACGGCGAGGTGGCACCGATTTCAGTGCAGATCGCCGGTGCTGACCCAGCCATGATGGCCGAAGCGGCCAAGTACAACGCCGACCGTGGTGCCCAGATCATTGATATCAACATGGGTTGTCCGGCCAAAAAAGTATGCAATGTGATGGCAGGCTCCGCCCTGCTCCAGCACGAAGCGCTGGTCGGCAAAATCCTGACCGCCGTGGTGAACGCGGTGCCGGACACCCCAGTCACCCTGAAAATCCGTACCGGCTGGAATATCGACAACAAAAACGCCCCCAGCATTCTGCGCATTGCCGAAGAAAGCGGTATTCGTGCATTGGCCATTCACGGCCGCACGCGTTGCCAACAATACCGCGGAGAGGCCGAGTTCGACACTGTGGCAGCGGTTAAAGCAGCATCACGCATCCCGGTAATCGCCAATGGCGACATCACGACTCCGGAGAAGGCCAAAGCGGTCCTCGATAAAACCGGTGCCGATGGCGTGATGATTGGCCGCGCCGCGCAGGGTCGCCCGTGGATCTTTCGCGAAATCGAACACTTTCTGGCCACTGGCGAGAAATTACCACCGCCCGCCGTGAGCGAAATTCAGGCCATTCTTCTGGAACACCTGGAAGATCTCTATGGTTTCTATGGCACTGAAACGGGCGTCCGCGTCGCCCGCAAGCACATCTCCTGGTACACCAAGGGGCTGAGCGGCTCGGCCGCGTTCCGCCACCAGATGAATCGGCTGGATAGCGTGACCGAGCAACGGACCATGATCCATGATTTTTTCCATCACCTGGGACAACGTCACGAGCATCTGGTGTACGACACACACACAACGACCGATGCCGAGGAGCTGGCCGCATGAGTCAATCCAGCACACCACAGAACTCATCAGCCCTGGCACAAGCGGTGACCACCGCCCTGGAAAAGTATTTCACGGAGCTGAGCGGAGAAACCGCCAGCGGCGTCTACGACATGGTACTCAGCTGTGTCGAACGGCCGATGCTCGAAGTCGTGATGCAGCAGGCGGCGAACAACCAAACCGTGGCTGCCCAAATGCTGGGTATTAATCGCAATACGTTGCGCAAAAAGCTGTCGGACCACGGTCTGCTCTGATTTGCCGAATTCCTTACTTTCTGATCCCTTTTCTCTTTAGAACATACGTCCATTACCCATCATGAAAATCCGTCAGGCTCTGCTCTCCGTCTCCGATAAAACCGGCGTTCTCGAATTTGCCAAGGCGCTGGATGCGCAGGGCGTCGCGCTGCTGTCGACGGGGGGCACCGCCAAGCTGCTGCGTGATGCCGGCCTCAAGGTGACCGAAATCGGTGACTACACGGGCTTTCCGGAAATGCTGGATGGTCGTGTCAAGACACTGCACCCCAAAGTCCATGGCGGCATTCTGGCGCGTCGCGACCTGCCGGCGCACATGGCCACGATTGAGCAGCATGGCATTCCGACCATCGATCTGGTCTGCGTCAATCTCTATCCGTTCCGCGAAACCGTTGCCAAGGCCGGCGTAACGCTGGAAGACGCGATCGAAAACATCGACATTGGCGGACCGGCCATGGTCCGTTCATCGGCCAAGAACTACAACGGTGTGGCCATCGTCACCGACCCCGTTGACTACGCTGGTCTGATCGACGAGATGAAAGCGAACGATGGTGCACTATCACTGACGACACGCTTCGGCCTGGCCAAGAAAGCCTTCACTCATACGGCACGCTACGATTCGGCCATCGCCAACTGGCTGACTGGTCTGGATGCTGGCGCAGAAGACCAACCAGCGGCCGCCGCACCGCCCCCCTCAATCTTCCCGAGCCACCTGCAACTGGCCTTCGACCGCGCCGAAACCCTGCGCTATGGCGAAAACCCGCTGCAACAGGCCGCTTTCTATCGTGACAGCACATCGACCGCCGGCGCCATTGCGAACTACACACAACACGGCGGCAAAGAACTCTCATACAACAACATTGCCGATGCCGACGCCGCCTGGGAGTGCGTCAAGACTTTCTGCGAACCTGCCTGCGTCATCGTCAAGCACGCCAACCCCTGTGGCGTTGCTGTCGATCGCAACTTACTCAAGGCCTACGAAAAAGCCTTCCAGACCGATCCGACCTCGGCCTTCGGTGGCATCATTGCTTTCAATGGTCCCGTGGACGTGGATGTGATCGAGGCCATGAACGAACGCAAGCACTTTGTTGAAGTGCTGATTGCGCCGGCCTTCACCCCGGCCGCCATGGCATTGCTTAATGCCAAAGCCAACTTGCGCGTCCTGACCGTCGCGCTGCCTGAAGGCAACACGCCGGTTTATCATGCACTGGAACTCAAGCGCGTCGGTGGTGGTCTACTCGTCCAGACACCGGATTCTTTCAACGTTCAACCGGACAACCTCAAAGTCGTCACCAAGGTCCAGCCGACGCCGACCCAGATTGCCGATCTGCTCTTTGCTTATCGCGTTGCAAAATTCGTCAAATCAAATGCTATAGTGTTCTGTGGCAACGGCATGACCTTGGGCGTGGGTGCCGGTCAGATGTCCCGTGTGGACTCGACCCGTATCGCCGCGATCAAGGCTGCTAACGCCAAGCTGCCTCTTGCCGGGAGCGTTGTCGCCTCGGATGCGTTCTTCCCATTCCGTGATGGCGTCGATGTGCTCGCCGAAGCTGGCGCGAAAGCCGTCATCCAACCGGGTGGTTCGATGCGCGATGAAGAAGTCATCGCCGCGGCCGACGAACATGGACTCGCTATGGTTTTTACGGGTGCACGCCACTTCCGTCATTAATCTCATTTAAACACTTTCAGTAGCCAACGCCATGAAATGTTCACGACTACTTACCCCGCTGCTGGTGGCGCTATCGCTGACTTCGCTGGCCTTTACCACCAGCGCATTGGCCGATGAAGCCCCGTCAGCAACCGCAACAGACAGCGGCGCGGCAGCACCCCAAGCTGCAGCAACCCCTGAAGCGACCCAGAGCGTGGTGGTCGTTGGTACGCCCAGTAGCAATAGCAAAACGACCGAGAGCAAATCCTGGTATAGCAACGCCTGGGATACGGCCGGCCAACACCTGTCGGACATCTGGACCAAAGGCGATGTTGAACTCTATGTACCGTTCTGGAGTTATCACCTGCCTTATGCCTACAGCCCCGAAAAGCGCGCCAGCTATACCGAATATCCGGCGGGCGGTGGCCTGGGTAAAGGTTGGTATAACACCAGCGGTAACTGGGAAGGCGTTTATGTGATGGGCTTCCAGGATTCGCATGCCCAACCGATGTACATGGCCGGTTATGGTTGGGTGCCAACCTGGAACCCGATCAACGAAAAAACACGTGTCGGCGTTGGCGCAACAGTCTTCCTGTTCATGCGTTCCGACATCAACGGCTACGCACCGACTCCGGGTATCCTGCCGATGGCCTCAGTAGGTTATGGCCCTGTAGACGTTCAGGTTGCCTATATTCCGGGCGGTGAAGGCAACGGTAACGTGCTCTTCTGGTGGGCGAAGTATTCGTTCAAATAATTGTCTTTTTTTTGCTTCTCTTTGAAGCTCATTCAAGCACTCGCAGGATCGTCCATGAAAATTCTTGTTGTTGGCTCTGGTGGCCGTGAACACGCTCTGGCCTGGAAACTGGCGCAAGCCGCCGGCGTGACCCAGGTTTTTGTTGCACCGGGCAATGCCGGTACCGCCCGCGAATCCAAGCTTGAGAATCTGCCGATCACCGACATCAACGCGCTGGCCGATTTTGCGGCACAGAACGCGATTCACCTGACGGTGGTAGGTCCGGAAGCGCCGCTGGCTGCTGGCATCGTCGATGTCTTCCGTGCTCGTGGCCTGAAGATTTTTGGCCCGACCAAGGCGGCGGCACAGCTGGAAAGCTCGAAGGATTTCGCCAAGCGTTTCATGGCCCGCCACAAAATTCCGACGGCCGGTTTTGAAACCTTTACGGATGCGGCGGCAGCTCACGACTATGTAAACCGTCAGGGTGCCCCCATCGTGATCAAGGCCGATGGCCTGGCTGCAGGCAAAGGCGTGGTGGTTGCCATGTCGCTCGACGAAGCCCATGCTGCTATTGACGACATGCTCTCGGGCAATAAACTCGGCAGCGCCGGTGCCCGTGTTGTGATTGAAGATTTTCTGGATGGCGAAGAAGCCAGCTTCATCGTTCTGGTTGATGGCAAAAACGTATTGCCGATGGCAACGAGTCAGGATCATAAACGCATTGGTGATGGCGACACCGGCCCAAACACCGGTGGCATGGGCGCTTACTCGCCGGCCCCTGTTGTCACACCCGCGGTACACGATCAGGTGATGCGCGAGATCATTCTACCGACCGTACGTGGCATGGAGGCCGATGGCATCCCCTTTACGGGTTTCCTGTACGCTGGCCTGATGATCGGCAAGGATGGGTCGGTAAAAACCCTGGAGTTCAACGCCCGCATGGGTGATCCGGAAACGCAACCGATCATGATGCGTCTGAAGTCGGACGCCGTAAAAATGTTCGAGCACGCAATTGCCGGCACGCTGGATCAGGCGAAGACCGAATGGGATTCGCGTGTTGCACTGGGTGTTGTCATGGCCGCTCAGAACTACCCGGAAACGCCGCGTAAAGGCGATGTCATTCACGGTCTGCCGGCGGGCAATGCCGCGGGCGATGACGCCCATGTTTTCCACGCCGGCACGGCCGATGACAATGGTAATGTCGTTACGAATGGTGGCCGTGTTCTATGTGTCACGGCCCTCGGCGATACGGTGGCTGCGGCACAGAAACGTGCTTACGAAGCAGCAGCCAACATCGCGTTTGACGGCATGCAGTACCGCAAGGACATTGGCTACCGCGCCATTAACCGTTAAGGACAAAAGATGAGCGCGCTGACAGGGGTTGAACGTTCTATCGCCGTTCAAACCTATCTGCAGGATTTGCAGTCGCGAATAGTTCATGCGCTTTCGTCGCTCGATGGCAAACCTTTCCGGAGTGATAGCTGGACTCGCCCGGCAGGCGGTGGTGGCACATCCTGCCTGATCGAAGAAGGCCATCTGATCGAGCGGGGCGGCGTCAATTTTTCACACGTGATGGGTGAGCAGTTACCGCCCTCGGCATCGGCACATCGCGCTGAGCTGGCCGGCCGACCCTATGAAGCGATGGGCGTCTCGCTGGTCATGCACCCACGCAACCCCTATTGCCCGACAGCGCATATGAATGTGCGCTACTTCGTGGCCCACCCACCCAAAGATCAGCCCGATGTGGCACCCGTTTTCTGGTTCGGGGGTGGCATGGATCTGACGCCCTACTATGGTTTCCGTGAAGATGCCGTGCATTTTCACCAGACCTGCCGTGATGCACTGGCGCCGCATGGTGCAGAATATCACCCACGGTTCAAGGACTGGTGTGACCAGTACTTCTTTCTGAAACATCGCAATGAAGCCCGTGGCGTCGGTGGCATTTTTTACGACGACCTAAACGAGCAGGGGTTTGACGCCAGCTTTGCGCTCACGCGTTCCGTTGGTGATGCCTTCGTCCAAGCTTATACGCCGATTCTCGAGCGCCGGCGTGACACCCCCTGGGGCGAGCGTGAACGGGATTTCCAGGCGTATCGTCGCGGCCGCTATGTCGAATTCAATCTGGTCTTTGACCGTGGTACCCTCTTCGGTCTCCAATCCGGGGGCCGCACGGAATCCATTCTGATGTCGATGCCACCGATCGTGAAGTGGCGTTACGACTGGCAACCCGAAGCAGGCTCTGCCGAAGCGGCACTGTATACCGACTTTTTACCGCATCAGGACTGGCTGGCTTAAATCGCCTGAAGCCTTCTCGGCTTAATGCCTCTGTGCATCGATAAAGGCACGCGCCTGAGCCGTCGACTGATCAGCCACCATGCGGCTCAACATCATATCCGCAGCATCCAGCAGGTCGCCGTCACATTCCTTATGCGGAATCTGGGTTAGATACAGACTGAAGCGTTGCTGATCGCTCTGATAGTGCCGCAGATTGCCCAGATGCGCTTGCCGACGGCAATGGCTTACAAAGCGTTCTGACAAACCGTCACGGGGCCGCAAGGCGCGCACCTGCAACAGGACATCCTCCCAACGCTCGGTGCCGAGCAAGGCCCGCAGCTCGGTACGGATGGCCGCGGTACTGCGCGATGACCGGGGTAAGCGCTCGGCGAGCATCAAAACCTGTAAAGCAGGCTCGAACTGACGTCGGGCCACCAGCATTTCTGCCTCCTGCTCCATGCGTGCTGCAATCAGTAACGGTTCATCCGCATCAACCCTGCCCAGCCACAAAGCAGCCCGGTCATGATCATCCAGCGCTTGCGCAGCTCGTGCCGCCAGTAGATCGGCGTAACCAGGCGCAAAGCCTGCTTTGCGTGCACGCTCGGCCGATTTTATGGCCGCATCGAAATGCCCCTCCATGAGTAAACGTAGTGAGGAGAGCAAGGCCTGTTGGCCGCGGCGTTCGCGACGCAACGCCCGAAAGCGGGCAATACGTGCCGGTAGCCGCAAGGCACCCTGCAAAAACTTAAGCAGCAAGGCACCGGTCAGCAAGCTTGCCAGCATCGCCAGCACCAGGAAGTTCAGCGACATCTCGATGCGCCATGTCGAAAGCGCGATGATGGCGTAGCCGTCGTTGCGATGCATGAGTTCGGCCACAGCCACGGCCAGCGTACCGAGCAGCAGCCCCCAGATTAGCCACTTTCTCATGTTGCACTTCCTTTAGCAGCCGCATCGGCCGGCGGCTGGCTGACATTGGCTGGTGCCGGCTCCGTGGCATCGGTATTGGCAGCGTCTGGCGACAGTTGGCTGGATGTCGAAGCTTCACCCCCCAGCAATGCAGCACGATATGCCGTCAGTGCCAGGCGGGTGGCCTCCAGACTCACGGTAGCCGGATCAGGATTAACCGCTCTCAGACCCTGCAGTAACTCCAGATCGGACGCGACCAGAGCATTGGCGGTATCGCAGTATTTGGTTATCCAGGCGCGGGCTTGATCCAGTGATTGCTGGTACACCGCCGTGTTGCGTTGAACCAGTGCATGGCGGGCGTCCAGCAGCAGCAGACGCAATCCCTGCTGCAGGAATACTTTCTGCTCCGGTGCAATGAGGCCGGGTTCTGCACGGTCCAGGCGCTGTACACGGACCATCTGCCGGATCGATTGCCAGATGCTGGCCGTCACATCTGCGACAAGAAGCCGTGCCCTTTCCATCAAGGTCTCCGGACTGGCAGGCTCGGATGCCCCAGTTTGTACTGCACCCTGTGCGGCATGACCGGCTTTGGCACTTGCCTGACCCGGATCAGGCGGCGGCAACCTTCTATCCTGCAACAGTGGCAGCTTGTCGACGCTGGCGATGAGGCCATCCAGTTGCTGAACCGTGTCACGGAGGTCCACGACCTGGCGTCCGCGCAACTCTGTCAGATCCCTGGTCAGCGCCAGCTTCAGCGCCTGAGCTTCCGGCATCGGCACCTGGGTCAGCCAGCGCTGGCCATTTTCCAGCGCCGTACCCAGCGTTTTACTCTGCCCTGTCAGCAGCCAGATCTGCCAACCGGCATCCATCTGCTCTTCAAGGCGATCCACCTGCAACAGCAAACGATCACGCATGAACGCCTGGCGCAGCAATGCCATCTCGGTCTGCATCTGCTGTTGCGAGCCAACAGCGGACTCCAGCGCCGCCAAGCGGTCATCGACTGATGCCATACCAGGCAAAGCCACTTCCTCTCGTTGCAGCCCTTCCCAAAGGCGCCAGGTCCAGGCTTGCTGCGCAAGCAGCGCGACCACGCCCACACCGAGAATGATGACTGCCCAGCGCTTAGCCCGGTTTGTCCGTCGTGGCCGCTGAGTTACACCCGGCTCCGAAGGGGTGCTTTCCGTCGTCTGTGCATCACTCATGGCTGGTCCATTGTCTATTCGGTGATTGATGATGTCTGATTATACGTTCGCAGCGCTTCCAGAATGCCGCGATCCCCACCGGCGGTGACCGTCACCTGGCGAAACCCCAGGGACCTGGCGACCTCGGCAATCCGGCCATGGGGCACCAGCATGGGCAAAGACCTGAATTTTTCGGCCAAACTTCGTGGCGTCGCCTGCATGAGACGCAGCAGGGATTCGCTACTGCTCACCACCACCAGAGAGGGCGCCGTTGCTGCATCCACCCCAGCCCGACCAGCCGGTTCGTTCGGAAAGAGGGTCTGTAACTGTGGCACCGCAGCAGGATTCAACGCCCGCTGATAACAGGCCGCTTCATCCACCTGCGCCCCCATGGCACGCAGACGCTGCGCCAGCAGATCTCTTCCCCCCTCACCGCGGATTAGTGCAAAAGAGCGCCCCTCACAATGCACCGGCGCAAAGAACGGCAGTGCCAGCAACCCTTCACTATCAAATTGCTGCGCGGGCATCAGGACCTCAGCCACGCCGCGTTCGCGCAATAGGCGGGCAGTGCCCGGGCCCACCGTTGCGGCGGGCAGCGATGACGGCCACGGCGTGCCATTCGTGAGGGCTGACCAGGCGCATTGCACGGCATTGGCACTGATAAACAGCACCGCCTGGTAGGTCGTCAAGGCACTCGCCATCAACGCCAGTGCCGGGTCACGCACCGGGGTGATACTGAGAAAGGGTACATGGGTCGCCTGTCCACCCAGCGCATGCACCCCCGCCATTAAGGCGTCGGCCTGCCCGGCCGGACGGGTAATCAGGACATGGTGTCCGCTGAGCGGTCCAGTCAGCGGTGGCATGGCATCACGGTTTAGCCGGCGTTAATCTGGTCAATAAGTGCCGCAGCGCCCTGTGCCAAGAGCGTTTCTGCCAGTGCTGTTCCCAATGTTTCGGCCTCAGCCCAGTCGCCACGACACTCCCCGGCGATAATCTTCGTGCCGTCCACGGAGGCCACCAGACCCCGCAACCAGAACTGCTGCACACCCTCCACCACGGCAAAGCCGGCGATCGGCAGATGACAGCTCCCGCCAAGACGGCGCGAAAACGCACGTTCCGCACGGACACAGGCGGCCGTGGCGGCATCGGCCAGTCCGCCAGCAATATGCTGCATGACGGGTTGGCCTTCACAAATTTCAATGCCCAGAGCTCCCTGCCCCGGCGCTGGCAGCATATCAGCCGGATCAATCCGAGCGCGGATCCGGTCGGCCAGGCCTAAACGAACCAGGCCGGCAGCGGCCAGAATAATGGCATCAAACTCGCCGTCATCGAGTTTGCGCAAGCGGGTATCGAGGTTACCGCGCAGCGGTTTAATAACCAGATGCGGAAACCTGGCGCGCAGCTGCGCTTCACGGCGCAAACTGGAGGTCCCTACGACAGCGCCCTCCGGCAATGCTGCCAGAGACTCGTAACGTGGGCTGACCAAAGCATCGCGCGGGTCTTCACGCTCGCTAATGGCGGCCAGCACAAAGCCTTCAGGCATTTCCATGGGCACATCCTTCATGGAATGCACGGCCAGATCGGCCCGCCCTTCGGCCATCGCAACTTCCAGCTCTTTAATAAAGAGGCCCTTGCCACCAATGGCCGCCAGCGGCCGATCAAGAATCTGGTCGCCCCGCGTAGTCATCCCGAGAATCCGGACATCGCGATCCGGGTTCTGGGCCTGCAGGCGGGCCTGAACATGCTCGGCCTGCCACATGGCAAGGCGGGATTCACGGGAGGCAATAACAAGTGGCGTCGACATAAGCAGTTTCACAAAGCAGCAGGGCAAATACACCCTCGGATTTATGTAATCGTAGCACGCGGCATCCCTTATAATGCGGGGTTTACAGCCACTTCAGCCGCTCAAGGCCCATTGCTGCCATGTCTGCCCACGAAAACCCCCAAGCTTCCACGCCCTACACCTGGGCCGGCCGTTTTGATGAACCGATGTCGGATCTGGTCAAACGCTATACCGCCTCGGTGAACTTTGATCAGCGGCTATGGCAACAGGATATCCGAGGCTCACTGGCGCATGCCCGGATGCTGGCCAAACAACAGATCATCAGCGCTCAGGACCTGGCCGACATCGAGCGCGGCATGGCACAGATTCTCGGTGAACTTGAACGGGGTGAATTCACGTGGTCTCTGGATCTGGAAGATGTGCACCTCAACATCGAACACCGCCTGACCAGCCTGGTCGGCGATGCCGGTAAACGCCTGCACACCGGACGCTCCCGTAATGACCAGGTGGCCACCGATATCCGTCTGTGGCTGCGTGACAGCATTGATGGCCTGATTGAGCTCTTCAAGCGTCTGCAACTGGCGCTGGTGACCCTGGCCGAACAACACGCCGCAACGCCGATGCCCGGTTTTACCCACCTGCAGGTTGCGCAACCCGTCAGCTTTGGCCATCATCTGATGGCCTATGTCGAAATGCTGGCTCGGGATGCAGAACGCCTGACCGACCTGCGTCGCCGGGTGAATCGCCTGCCGCTGGGCAGCGCTGCTCTGGCGGGCACCACCTACCCGATTGACCGCCATTTCGTGGCTGAGCAACTGGGCTTTGAAGCCGTCTGCGAAAACTCGCTTGATGCGGTTTCCGATCGCGACTTCGCCATCGAATTCTGCGCCGCCGCATCACTGGCCATGATTCACCTCTCGCGCTTCTCCGAAGAACTCGTCCTGTGGATGACACCACGCTTCGGCTTCGTGATGCTGGCCGATCGCTTCTGCACCGGTTCGTCGATCATGCCGCAGAAAAAGAACCCGGACGTGCCGGAACTGGCCCGCGGCAAGACCGGCCGCGTCATCGGCGATCTGAACACCCTGCTGGTTCTCATGAAGGGGCAGCCACTGGCCTATAACAAGGATAACCAGGAAGACAAGGAGCCCCTGTTCGATGCCGTCGATACGCTGACCGATACACTGCGCATCTTTGTCGATCTGGTGCCGGGCATCAATGTACGGCCCGAACCGATGGCCAATGCCCTACTGCAGGGTTACGCCACGGCGACCGACCTGGCCGACTACCTGGTCCGCAAGGGCCTGCCTTTCCGCGAAGCCCATGAAGTGGTTGGCCTGGCCGTCAAAGCCGCCGAAAAACGCGGTGTGGATCTGGCCGATCTGACACTGGCTGAACTCCAGACATTCTCGGCACTGATCGAATCGGATGTCGGACACGCACTGACAATTACTGGCTCGCTGGCTGCCCGTAACCATATTGGCGGTACGGCACCGAATCAGGTCAAAGCCGCCATTGAACGCGCCAAAAAACGACTGGCCTGACTGCCCCCTAGAAACCTCGTTTCGCCATTCAGAACAAGGCCCCGCGTCGATGACCGGGGCCTTGTTCTATGGCGGTTTCTATGTCATTTCCTATCGCATTTTCAACATCTGAATCCTGTTTAACTGATCGACACACCCGACAGGGTCAAAAGACCCAGGATTAGGAACAGTACCGCCGTCACCCGGTGTACCAGCTCAATGCGGATCTTGCGCAACAGGATGTTGCCAAAAAACACCAGCGGCACATTAGCCAGCAGCATGCCCACCGTGGTACCCATCACAACCGGCAACAGATCGTTAAAGCGGGCAGCGAGAATTGCGGTAGCAATCTGGGTCTTGTCGCCCATCTCCAGCAGAAAGAAAATGACGGTGGTCATGACAAAGACGCCATAACGCCGCAGATTTTTCTCGGCCACGTTTTCTTCGTCTTCGTCGAGTCGATCAGGAATCAACGTCCAGACCGCCATGGCGATAAACGACAAACCGACAATCCAGCGCATCCAGTCCGGACCGATCCACTCAAAGACCGATTCGCCCACCAGCGCCGCCAACGCATGATTCAGTAGCGTCGCAACAAAAATGCCGGCACTGATGGCCCACGGCGAACGGTAGCGCGCAGCCAACACCAGCGACAACAATTGTGTTTTATCGCCGATTTCTGCCAGCGCCACTACCCCGGTGGCAATCAGGAAGGCGTCCATCGTCACGCTCAGTTTTTCAGATCGGCCAGCAGTGCCTGCAGCTCACCGGCCTGGAACATTTCCATCATGATGTCGCTACCACCAATGAATTCACCATTCACATAGAGCTGCGGGATGGTCGGCCAGTTGGCATAGACTTTGACGCCTTCACGAATCTCAGGATTTTCCAGGACATTCACGCTGTAGAACTTACTGACACCGCTTTCGCGCAGCAGCTTGCAGGCGCGCTGCGAAAAACCGCACTGCGGAAACTGCGGGGTACCCTTCATATACAGGACGACCGGATGGCCTTTCACCTGTTCATCAATGAGGGCCAGGACGGGGTTGTTGTTATCGCTCATGGTCTGACTCCGGAATCTGTTGGGAATTTGGTAAAGCAAGGAGCAGCGAGTCTAGCCAAGGCAAGGCACTGCGTCAAACGATTGCCAGATCCGAAACGACCTCAGGCGTACGACCTCAGTTTTTCGATGACGCTGTAGAGCGTCATACCGGCCAACAAACTGGCCATATAAATCAGCCCTTCCGGCACACCGGCACCGAGCAGGACCAGTCCGGGCCCCGGACAGATCCCGGTAATTCCCCAGCCGATTCCGAACAATACGGACCCGGCGATGAGCCGCAGGTCGATCTTGCGGCTGACCGGCAGATTCAAGGGCTCACCCAGCAGCGTTTTAGGCTGTTTCCTGAGCAACGCAAATCCGATACTACCAACCATGAGACCCCCACCCATGACCAGTCCCAGAGACGGATCCCAGGGGCCAGCTACATCCAGGAAGCCCACCACTTTGGCAGGGTTTGCCATACCGGAAAGAATCAGCCCCAAGCCCAGCAAGAGACCGGCCAGGCCCGCCGTTACCCATTGTCCAATACGATTCATTGCTTAGTTTCCAACCACATGGCGCATCACAAAAACAGTCACCATGGCAGCCCCCATGAAACTGCACACGGCCATCAGTGAGCGACCGGAAAAACGTGACAAGCCACAGATACCATGGCCACTGGTGCAGCCATTCGCATAACGCGTGCCCAAACCAACGAGCAGGCCACCGAGGATCAGACCCACTGTGCCCGTCTGCTGCACGGACGACGGCAAGGCGCCGAATACGAGCCAGAGCGAAGGTGCGCCAACCAGCCCCAGCAGAAACGCCACACGCCAGCCAAAATGCTCTCGTTTTTGTTGCACCAGTAATTCGATCAGATGGCCCAGAATGCCACTGATACCGGCAATACGCCCATTGGTCCAGGCCAGCCACACAGCGGCCAGGCCGATCATGCCACCACCCATCAGTGCCGAAATAGCGGCACTGAGCGTAAACGCATCCCAATCAATGGTCATGCAGCACAACCCTTGTTCGAAGTAGCACGCGTCTTCGCTTTGGCTGTCGGCGGTGTGGTGCAGTAGAGGCGATGCAGGGTTTCCAGGATGACCTGAACATGCGGATGCGCCACACGGTAATAGATGTATTTGCCATCGCGTCGCGTTGCGACAAAGCCTTCATTGCGCAACACACCAAGCTGCTGCGACAGCGTTGGCTGCTGGATATTCAGCAGCTCTTCGAGTTCTCCGACCGAATACTCGCCTTCCAGCATCTGACATAGCAGTAGCAAGCGGTCAGGGTTACCAATAACCTTCAGCAAGGACACGACCTGCGCAGCCTGGGAGCGCATCCAGTCCAGATCCAGCACCGGCGCATTGGCCGGCGTTTTTACCTTGGTAGTTCCCGTCTCAGCGGGTTTTGGTTTTTTAAGGGCCATAGTTGATCCTGGGGAGATTGATTGTTTTATAGATTTTATTTTCAATATACTACCAGATATATACAGCACGGGTGAAACTGATACCGCGGATCGGTGATTCCGGGGAGCTGCGATAGAATTCGTGGATGACGTCGTTTCCAACCTGGCAAAAACCGAGTGGCGCCCCTGTGGCCTGCGTTGAAAAGATCAAGGTTCTCAATGAGAATCTGGTTGAGCTACGCACCCTGGCCCAGGAAACACTGGATGACGCGCTTCTGCTCGGCTGTAGCGAACAACAGGTACGTCAGATTCTGCACAACATGCTGGATCAGCTGGAAACCTCTTACGACGAACTCCCCGAATAGGTCTAAAGCCAGCTAAGGCGGCGGGCATTCCAATCCATCACGGCGGTACGATCGACCATTCTGGTGGCGAGCTGAGGATAGGTTTCGGCAATCACCTGTCGTGCAAATCCTGATAGAAACCGGGCTTTCAAGGCGGCCCGGGCACGATCGACCCCGATGCTTTCAAATGGCACTGACGAAAAAAGCAGAAAACCATCGTCCGGAATCCGGCCTGAACGCATATTCGCTTCAATGATGCCTGCCGCCTTGATGATGGGTTCGGCCAAGTTAGGACTATAAGGCCCGATGATCAACGCCAGATTGGGCGTGTGCAGGAAGTCGAATCCTCGGCCCAGGCAGATCATCCACTCCCGGTGTTCAATATCCAGTTGTCGTGCGCCAGAGCGTAACTGTTCGCGCATCTCCGCCACATGGTGGAGATTCCCTTGTAGGAGGGGCAGTAGATCCGCCTTCACACCGCCCGGCATATCGGGAAACAACCGATCCAGGCGATGCATGAGGTTTTTGGCATCGCTTGCCGAACCATCCGCTAAAAGCGCGGCAACATCGAGGACACCATCCTGCGCATCATCCCCATGCAACACCAGTGCCTCTTCATCCGTCTCGAAACCGCAAACGAGAGGGTACACCGTGTCATGGCCATCACCGAAAACGGAGGTCATTTGCTGCCGGATCTGCTGGGTATGCGCAAACGCGGCGGCGCGGTCATAGCCGAATCCGGCACAACCCCGGTGAGTATCAGACTTCGAATAATGGTACGTCAGCATAAACAAGATACGCCGGCCTTCTCGTACCCGATCCAGCACATACTGGGTCACCACCTCGCCGAGATGGGGCCAGCCCAGATCAAAACGACCACCCAGGTTACGGAAGGGCATCAGAATCCCTACCGGCATCCCCGTCGCCACGGGCAGATTGATTCGTCCATCCATACACTTGAAGACGCCAATCGCTGTCGGATGCTGACTCAGATACCGTGTTCTCGCCAAAGCCGCTTCCGGGTTCCGGTAGGCCTCTCCGTGCCGCTCAGCCAGATCGGCCAGCCAGTCGATTCGGGTGGCAATGGGCTGATGGTAAATTTGCGTCACGGTGATACCCTCCGGGCTGAAACAGCAGTGTGACCCGCAAAGCCACGAGTCTCTCCAACAGCCATCAATATAAACTGTTCTTCAGTGACACCGGCCTCTGCTCGCGCCTTGGCCAACTCGCGCGGTGGCTGATCCAGTGGCTCGTCACTGAGCCCGTCAAAGGTACCCCAGTGAATGCCGATGGCCTGTTTTGCCTTGATCGTCTGAAAGGTTTTGACCGCTTCGAACGGATCGACATGCGCCCGCCCCATAAACCATCGGGGTTCATAAACACCGATAGCAATTGCCGCCAGATCAAACCCCGCATGATCTCTCGCCAGATCATCGATATCCCGGGAATAGGCAAAGTCTCCGGAAAACCAGAAGCGGAACTTCGGATGTTCAATCGCCCAGCTCCCCCAGAGCGTTTCATTCCGGTCAAAGGGAGAGCGTGCGGCCCAATGCTGGACGGCAAGAAATCGTAGGCTTAAGGGGCTCGATAAATGCGGACCGGCCAGAACCGAAGCATCGTCCCAATCCATGGCAATCACATTTCTATCGGGGCCGGCAATCTTCGAACCGGGCACATGCTCGGCAAACCACGCATCAACGCCCAAAGGCACATAAAAGGTGGGCGCCCCCCCGGGTTGCAGCATGAGCTGACGCACTGTAGCCAAATCCAGATGATCGTAGTGGTTGTGGGAAATCAACACGGCATCAATGTGCGGCAAATGCTCGAAGGGCACCCCGGGCGGCTGCGCACGTTTGGGGCCGAGTGGTGGCACAGGAGAGGCATACGCTGCATACACCGGGTCAAGCAGCAGATTGCGGCCATCGATCTGATAGAGCAGACTTGAGTGGCCGATCCAGGTCACCTGAACATCGCTCTGTGGCGTCCTGATTTTTACCAGATCCGGCGATACCACCGGTGTCGGAATCTGCGCCCGCTTCGGCAGTCCCTCAGTAACCCGATCCCATTGCCAGCGCAAAAACCCCTGGCTGCGGGACAGGTCGGCATAACGGTTCTGGAAACGGCCTTCACTATCCCGCAAGGCACCACCCGCGGCTGCCATTTCTGCGATCACCAGCAGCAAACCCGGAAGCCAGAACCTGTAAGACAGAATCAGCTTCCTGCGCATTTTATACCCTGTCAGGCGCGTTATTCACCGCCGGAAATGCGACCAGATGATCGATTTCCAGCCGAATGCCGATCATTTCTCCCACGGCATGATCATGATGACTCGGCACCAGTGAGAGGACGCGATCCCCTGAGGGTAGCTCAAGCGTATAGAGAAAGGCTGCGCCCCGGAACACCCGCTCCAGAACCCGGGCCCGTACGGGGCTGCTGTCATCGTGTTGAATGTCATCCGGACGGATCAATACATCAACGCCCTCACCTTGCGGCACATCCACCGGCTGGATACGGCAAAGCTCGCCGAGTTCAAAACTGATGCAGTTGTGGCCGCTCACCCTGGCCGGCAGAAACACCCCGTCACCGACGAAGGTGGCGATGTGCCGTGTTGCCGGCTCATGATATAGCGCATAAGGCGACGACCACTGCTGCAACTGGCCATCAACCATCACCCCCACACGATCGGCCATGGCAAAGGCCTCCTGCTGGTTATGGGTCACCAGCAACGCGGTAGTGCCGGTGGCCTTCAGTATATGGTGCACATCGATCGAGAGCCGCTCGCGCAGTTCCACATCGAGATTGGAGAACGGCTCATCAAGCAAAAGCAAGGTCGGTCCCGGGGCCAGGGCCCGCGCCAGCGCGACCCGTTGCTGCTGCCCCCCCGACAACTGGTGCGGATAACGCTGTCCGGCATCGGCCAACCCCACCAATGCCAGCATTTCTTCAACCCGGTGCCGTTTGTCAGCGCCGGCCCAGTCGCGTAAACCAAACGCGACGTTATCCGCCACCGACATATGCGGAAACAACGCGTAGTCCTGAAACACCATGCCAATCTGGCGGCGCTCGGGTGCCAGCTGCCAACCTGCATCGGCCACCCAGTGACCATTCAGTGCAATACGCCCGGATTGCAACGGTTCGAAACCGGCGATGGCGCGTAATACGGTCGTTTTACCGCACCCGGACCCCCCAAGCAGACAGCCGATTTCGCCGGGTGCCAAAGAAAATGACAACCCACTGACGACCGGTTTACCGGCATAGCCCAAAACGACCGAATCAAGAATCAGCGCATCCATACTCATCTTCAATGCATCAGTGAAAACCGGACTCGGATTTCCTGACCAACAGAATAACCGGTAACAGACCTGCCAGCACAATGGCCAGGCTGGGTAAGGCTGCCCGATCCCACATCCCCTCGGACGTCATCTCGAAAACACGTACGGCCAGCGTATCCCAGCCGAAGGGACGTGTCATCAGCGTAATCGGCATTTCCTTCATGACATCCACAAAGACAATCAGTACGGCAGTCAGCAAACCGCCGCGCACCATCGGCAGCTGTAACCGGAAGAGGACCTGTCGTGGCGATAAGCCCAGGGAGCGGGCCGCATTGCCCTGATTGCGGGTAATGCGCTGCATGGCGGCATCGATCGGTTGAAACGCCACTGCCAGAAAACGGGCCGACAGGGCCAGCAGCATCACCAGTAACGAACCTTTAAGAATCTGCGACACTTCCCAACCCAGTGCACCCGCCAGGGCAATCAGCTGGTTATCCAACCAGGCGACCGGGATAAAGACCCCCACGGCCAATACCGTACCGGGGATAGCGTAACCGAGTGTGGCCAGTCGCACGACCCACTGCGTGATCTCGTCTTTATGGTGCTGGCGAATGGCGCTGAGCAGCAAACCCAGCACCGTCACCGTGACGGCCGCCAGACCTGCCAACCAGATGGAATGCAGGAGGAATACCGGATAGCGCGCATCAAAGTCCGTTTGCCAGACATCGGCCACCCAGACCAGCAGTTGCACCATCGGCACCGCAAAAGCTATCGCAAACACTAGGCTACAGAACACCACTGCGCCCCAACGGGCGCCGCCACTCAAGCGAATACGCACAGGGCTAAAGCTTTTATTGGCATAGCGCCTGTTATGGCGCAAACGCTGATCTACGGCAGCCAGCACGAGCACAAACAGCACCAGCAGCGAGGCTAGCTGGCTAGCGGCGGCCAGGTTGAACAACGAAAACCAGGCTTTGTAAATCGCCGTTGTAAAGGTATCAAAACTGAAGATCGAAACGCTACCGAAATCCGCCAGGGTTTCCATCAGTGCCAGGGTCATGCCACCAGCGATCCAGGGTCGCGCCATCGGCAAAGCCACTTTCCAGAATGCCTGGAAACGGGTGTAACCCAGAGCCTGGGCCGCTTCGACCGCCCGCAGGCCTTGTGTCACAAAGGCGTTGCGCGCCAGCAGGTAGACATACGGGTAAAACGCTAGGGTTAATACCAGTACCACGCCGCCAGTTGAACGGATAGGTGGGAACCAGGGGGTGGCCCCCAGCCAACCGCGCAGCAGCGTCTGTACGGGGCCGGTGAAGTCAAGCAAACCTACCTGTACGAAAGCCAGCACATAGGCGGGCATCGCCAAAGGCAGCATCAGGCCCCAGGAGAAAAATTTCCGGCCCGGGAAATCACACACGGCTGTTAGCCAGGCCAGTGGCACCCCCAGAAACAGCACACCGGCACCAACGCCAGAGATCAGTATCGCGGTATTGAGCAACACGCCGGGTAGCACATAGGCCGTCAGGTGAGACCAAATCTCGGGCTGCGGATCAAAAAAGGAGGCCAACACTACCAGCAAAGGGATCAGCGTCAAAGCAGCAATGGCCAGGGCCCGCAAGGGGCCCCAGCCACGCCAGTTCCAGATGGATCCGCGCTCCTGCACGGTCAGTGAACGTCCATCAAACACTTCCGCGGGAGATCATTAGCGATAACCAGCGCGGTCCATCAACTTGGTGGCGGCAGCTTGCAATTCACCCGCCTTAGACACGTTGATCAGATCCATCTTGAACGGACCCCAGTGCCGAATAATCGAATCCGGTTTGACCTTCGGGTTGGCCGGATATTCGAAATCTTCATTGGTGTAAATTGACTGCGCCGTGTCACCTGACAACCACTCGATCAGTTTCTGACCTCCGGCAGCATTGGGCGCATGTTTCGTCACACCAGCACCCGACACATTGACATGAACACCACGCTCTTTCTGATTCGCCCAGAACAGGCCAACCGGCATATTGGGGTCCTTATCCAGTGCACGGGCCAGATAGTAGGTGTTCACAATACCGACTTCACATTGTCCGGCAGCAACTGCCTTGATGACACCGTTATCATCGGCAAAAACATCCGTTGCCAGGTTGGCAATCCAACCACGAACCACCTCTTCCGTTTTTTGCTCACCCAGCGTCGCCATCATGGTGGCCACCAGCGACTGGTTGTAAATCTTTTTGGAAGTACGCAGACAGAGCTTGCCTTTCCATTCCGGTTCGGCCAGCGCTTCATAGGTGGACAGCTTCGAAGGATTCACAAACTTCTTGTTGTAGATGATGGTGCGGGCACGCACCGACAGGCCATACCACTCGCCCCTCGGATCACGCAGATTGGCCGGAATATTGGCGTTCAGGACCGGCGATTTGATCGGGCGTAGCAGGCCGAGTCGGCCGGCATGCCAGAGATTGCCGGCATCCACCGTAATCAGCACATCGGCCGGGCTCTTCGCACCTTCCGCTTTCAGGCGCTCCAGCAAGGGGCCTTCCTTATCGGTCAGCACCTGAATCTGCGTGCCGGTTTCCTTGGTATAGGCATCGAATAGCGGCTTGATCAGCTGTTCATTGCGGGCAGAATAAACCGTAAGGGTATCTGCCAAAGCCTGCTGACCGGTCACCAGCAGAAGCGCCGAGACCAGCGCAGGCATCAGGGTTTTAACGGGGTGGCGCAAGGTTTTCATAAGCACATCCTGAAACTAAATACATAAGAATCCATGCCGTCATAATACTAGGAATAATTCTCATTAACAAGCAATAAGCAATTCACGATGAATCATGGCGTATCAATCAGAGCCTGCCGCGTTCTCTGAATCGAAAGCCGTTCCAGCCACCAACGTTGGGCCGGGCCAGGCTCACGCCCCCCTACCCGCCAGGCATATGAAAGAACGGCGGGACGCCTAGCCGGCACACGGGGTTTTTCAATCAATTGGCCACGCTGGAGCTCTGAACGGATCAAGGGTTCTGGCAGATAGCCACATCCCAGGCCACGAACCTGCGCGGCAATTTTCAAAGCCATGGAGGGCACCGTCAGTACATCCTGTCCCGGCAGCAACCCCACCGTCATCGGTGTCAGCTCACGAGCACTATCGGCCAATGCCACCATCCGGTGCGGCATCAGGGTTTCATCACTGATCGGCCCCACAACCTCGGCCAGAGGATGGTTGGGCGCCACCACAAAAACAAACGGCATTTCACCGAGCGGTGCGCTCTGGATGCCCGCTGGCGGTGCCGGTTGATCAGCAACACCGATTGCCAGATCGGCACGACCGCTGACTAATGCCTCCCAGGTGCCCGACAAGGTTTCCCGCTGCAGACGGATGCGGGTCGGCGGTTTTTGCGATAAAAACTCCGCGATCAGATCAAGAATGGTTGCCTCGGTGATGATGCTGTCCACCGCAACATTGAGTACGGCTTCCCATCCGGTTGCAACGCGACGGATACGTTGTGCCACGGTATCCAGCTCCGCCAGAAGGCGCTCCCCTTCACGCACCAGCTCGGTTCCTGCCGCCGTAAGACGTGCCTGCCGCGAACGACGATCGAAGAGCAGCACATCCAGCTGCTCTTCGAGCTGACGCACGCTATAGGTCACGGCCGAAGGTACCTTACCCAATGCACGTGCCGCAGCAGCAAAACTTCCGGTGCGGGCAATCAGACTCACCATCTGCAGGAGTTCGGGCGTTAAAGGAGAACGGTGCATGACAGCCCCTTGGGTTCAAATAATTTGAATGATGCCATCAATTAGCCATCCCCACATCGGCCAAGGCACCCCCTAAAGTAAGCGTTAATTCAATGGAGGCACGCATGCTCATCAAACGCCCTGCCCACGAACGCGGCAAAGCCGACCACGGCTGGCTGCGCTCGTTCCATAGCTTTTCTTTCGCCGACTACTTCGACCGCAATCACATGCATTTTGGCCCGTTACGCGTCATCAATGAAGACTGGGTTGCTGCCGGTACGGGTTTTGGCATGCATCCGCATAAAGACATGGAGATCGTGACTTATATTCTCGAAGGCGAACTCACGCACCAGGACAGCATGGGCCACCAGGAAGTGATCCGCCCGAACGAGGTACAACGTATGTCGGCTGGCACCGGTGTCTACCACAGCGAACTCAATCGTCACCCAACGGACACCTGTCATCTGCTGCAGATCTGGATCATGCCCGATCAGAGAGACATCCAGCCGGAATACGAACAGACCGCTTTCGACCCCACTGAAAAACGCGGCAAATTACGCCTTGTTGCCGCGCCGGATGGCGCCCAGGGTGCCGTCACCATTCATACGGATACCCGTCTATACGCCGGACTGTTCAATGGCGAAGAAGCCGCTACACATGCGCTCCCCACGGATCGCATGGCCTACGTGCATGTGGCCCGTGGCGGTATCACGATCAACGATGAAGCGCTGAGCGCTGGTGATGCGCTCATGTTGCGGGATGAAGCCGCCGTAGTCATTACCGATGGCCAAAACGCCGAAATCTTACTCTTTGATTTACCCCGTCAATAACCCCAACCTCATTCTTTAACGGAGAACACCATGAGCAAAATCGCTGTCGTTTATCACAGTGGCTACGGCCACACCGTCAAGCAGGCCGAAGCCGTCGCCAAAGGTGCCCATGCCGAACTCATCGCGATTGATGCCGAGGGTAATATTACTGAGGCTCAGTGGGCAACCCTGGATGCGGCTGACGCCATCATTTTCGGTTCGCCGACTTACATGGGCACTGTCACCTGGCAATTCAAGAAATTTGCCGATGCCACTTCCAAAGCCTGGTTCACCCAGAAGTGGAAAGACAAGATCTTCGCCGGCTTTACGAACTCAGCTTCAATGAATGGTGACAAACACTCCACCCTGCACTACTTCATTACGTTGGCCATGCAACACAGCGGCATTTGGGTCGGCACGGGTCTCATGCCATCGAACAGTAAAGCGGCTCAGCGCAATGACATCAATTATGTAGCGTCCTTTGCCGGTGCCATGATGCAAACCCCTTCGGATGCTTCCGTCGATGAGGTGGTGCCCGGCGATATCGAAACGGCACGCCTGTTCGGTGAACGTGTGGCCGCCACAACGCGCCAGTTCAAAGGCTAAGCCTCCCGGATCATGACGCTGCCCACCCTGTTCGTGCCGCACGGCGCACCCACCTTTGCTTTACGTCCGGGTGCTGCCGGTGCGGCCCTGGTCGAGCTGGCGCAAACGCTTGAGCGACCCAAAGCGATCATTGTGATCAGCCCCCACTGGGAAACCCGTGACCCCACGGTGGGCAGCGCCAGCGATCTGGAGACCATCTACGATTTTGCCGGTTTTCCAGGCGAGCTTTACACCCTGACCTATCCCGCACACGGTAATGCCGTGCTGTCAGAACAGGTCGTCACCCGTTTGCAGCATGCCGGGTTCCCTGCACGAGTGGACCCGCATCGGGGCCTGGACCACGGTGCCTGGGTACCGTTGCGCATGATGTACCCGGCCGCCGACATTCCGGTGGTTCCCTTATCGATCAAACCTCATGCCGGTGCTGCCTATCACTACGGACTCGGCGAAGCATTGCGGCCACTGACGGAAGAAGGCTACCTGATCATCGGCACCGGCAGCATCACACACAACCTACGTGACTACATGGTATGTGTGCAAAACAACCTGCCCACGCCCGATTATGTCTACTGCTTCGCCGACTGGATGGTAGGCAGAGTTAAAGCCGGAGAAATCGATAGCTTGATTGACTATCGACGGCAATCGCCCAATGCAGCTCAGGCACATCCGACTGAAGATCACTTAATGCCCTTCTTCGTCGCGCTAGGAGCAGCTGGAGATAAACCAGACGCAGAGCGGTTTTACGCTGGCGTAGATGATTACGTCATTGCCATGGACGGCTACTGTTTTAACCGGGCGGTACAATAGCGTTTTACATTTATCCGAAGAGTCACGATTATGTCCGCTCCAGCCTGCCCGCAATGCACCCTTGAAAACACCTATCCTGACGGCACCAATTTCGTCTGCGCCGACTGCGGTTTCGAGTGGCCAATCGAAGCGGAGGCGGCTGAAGAAGACGGCCCGCGCATTGTCAAAGATGCTAACGGCAACGTACTGAGTGATGGCGACAGCGTGGTACTGATCAAGGACCTCAAACTCAAAGGCTCATCGAGCACCATGAAAGTAGGCACCAAGATCAAGAGTATTCGTATCGTTGAAGGGGATCATGAGCTCGATTGCAAATCGGACTTTGGCAACATCATGTTGAAAGCATGCTTCGTCAAAAAAGCCTGATTCTGCAAGCTTCACACCAAAACAAAGGCCACCCAAGGTGGCCTTTGTGCTTTCAGGTCACAACTCCATCAGTCGTTGAGACCGTAGCCTACAGGGTCCGACTTGCCCGCAAACATGTGATACACGCGCAGGAAGTAGAACACCACCAGCGGGAACATCACAATCGCCCCCCAGAACATGAACTGCAGCGATACCGCTGGCGCCGCTGCCTGTTCGATGGTCAACGAGTACGGCATCATGTACGGCCAGAAAGACAGTGCCAGCGAACCAAATGCCGAAGCGATAATCAGCATGCACCAGGCAAACGGCGCGCGTTCATGTGGACAATCATGACGGCTGGTTTTGAAAGCCCCCAGCAGACCGACGAAACCTAGCGCCGGCACAACCCAATGCCACAGCGGTGCTTTTTCCCAGGCATGACGCACCGGGAGATCAACGCCTTGCGTAATCAGGAAAGCCACCAGCACAAAAACACAGAAGGCAATCGACAGGCCGCGCAATTGCGCACGGGCACGTTTGGCGACTGCACCTTCCGTTTTCAGGATCAACCAACCGGCACCGAGCATGCTATAGCCAACTACGAGACCTAGGCCGCAGAGCACAGGGAACGGCGCGAGCCAGTCCCAACCATTACCCACATAGGTAGTCCCCTCAATCGGCAGCCCCAGGATCATGGTGCCGATGGCAGCACCTTGCACGATGGTGGCCACGGCTGAGCCAATCACAAAGCCCCATTCCCACATGCCGCGCGCCTTGAGCGCCTGCTCGCGGAATTCAAACGAGACACCGCGGAAGATCAGGCCGATTAACAACAGCACCACAGGTAAGTAAAACGCCGAAAGAAAAATGGCATAGATCGCTGGGAACGCGCCAAACAGGCAGGCGCCCACAATAATCAGCCAGGTTTCATTACCATCCCAGAAGGGCGCAATGGCACCAATCACGGTATTGCGTTCTTCATCCGTTTTAGCCGTGGCAAAAAGCATCGCCGCACCAAAGTCATAACCATCTACGATGATATAAACAAGGATGGAGAAGGCAATGAGACCTGCCCAGAAGTAAGGAAGCCACGGACTCATAGACTCTAGACTCATACGGCCTCCGCAGTGTTCGGGCCATCATTAGATGGACCCTTCTTGAAAAGATTCCAGATATAACGCAAACCAAAGCTGTAAATGATCAGGTAGACAACAACATACAGCGTCAGGCTGGTCAGGGCATGATTAAAAGTGAGCGATGGCGTTACCGCATCAGATGTACGCAGTAGGCCGGTAACGACCCAAGGTTGGCGGCCTACTTCGGCGGTATACCAACCCGCGAGCACACAAATCCAGCCAATCGGGAAAGAAATTGCCGCCACATTCAAGAACCAGCGAGACTTCTCGATGCTGTTGCGATAATTGTGCCAACTGCCATACCAGCCGATGAACAACATCAGCAGCGACAGCCCCACCATGATGCGGAAGCCGTAGAAAGGCACGAGAAACGGTGCACGTTCATCCGCGGGTACATCCTTGATGCCGCGCTGGTACGAATCCGGGTTACCCGAGTCCACCATGCTACCCAAAACAGGGATGCTGATTTCAAAGCTGTTCTTTTCTGCCTTGTTATCAGGCCATGCTACAACGACCAATGGTGCACGGGTACCGCTTTCCCAACGGCCTTCCACGGCAGCAAACTTACCGGGTTGATAGTCGCGAATAATTTCTCCGGCCAGATGACCAAAGCCCATTTGGATCGGCGTAAAGACAGCCATCAGCCCCATACCCCAGATCAGCATCGCTTTAGCCGTGGTCTTATGGATACCCTTAAGCGTGTACCAAGCACCTGTCGCTGCTACAACCGTTGCCGTCGTCAGATAGGCGGCTAGCAGCATATGCAGCCAGCGCGTCAGGAAAACATGGCCACCGATAATCTGCTGCCAATCGGTAGGAATAATACGACCCGTTGCATCTACAGCATGACCTACCGGCACCTGCATCCAGCTGTTATTGGCCATAATCCAGAAAGAAGACAGCGTGGTGCCCAATGCCACCAGCACACAAGACATCAAAAATGCACGTGGCGAAACTTTGGTGCGACCAAACAACACAACCCCAAGGAAGGTTGCTTCAAGAATAAAGGCCGTAAAAGACTCGTACCCCAGCAGCGGCCCCTGGATCGGCCCGGTTTTTTCACTGAGCACACTCCAGTTGGTACCGAACTGGAAGGCCATCACGATGCCGGAGACCACACCCATACCGAAAGAAACCGCAAAAATTTTGACCCAGAAGTCAAAAAGTTTCCGGTAAACCGGATTACCTGTTGCCTGATGACGCCATTCGAGCACCGCCAGCCAGGCGGCAAGGCCAATGGTGAATGATGGAAAAATGATATGAAAGGTGACCACAAACGCGAACTGAATCCGCGACAGGTCTAATGCCGTTAAATCCATGATATGGGCCGTATAATCAAAGAAGTAAGCATTATATGCTGCAGCGCACGCAAACCCTTTCTTTTTCTTTCCAGCTGTTTTCCCAGTCTTTTTAGCAAACTGATATGCCTCTACCGGATACACCGACCCTGCTGAGCTTCTGGTCTCCTGCGGCCTTACAGGGAAATGTCACGCTGTTGCTGCATCTGTTTGGTGCCATGCTACTAGGCATGCTGGTCGGCTATGAACGCTCTTATCATGGGCGCGCCGCCGGCATGCGGACCTTTTCTCTGGTCTGCATGGCCTCGGCCGGCATTACGGCAGTATTCGGCTACCCTGAGCTCTGGTTCGGTGGCCAACAGGTCAGCGCCATCACGGCGGATGGCCCTTCCCGCGTGATGCAGGGTATTTTCACCGGCATCGGTTTTCTAGGGGCTGGCGTTATTATCCGCGAGGGTCGCTCCGTCTCTGGTCTCTCAACGGCGGCATCGATTTGGGCAGCGGCGGCCATCGGCATACTCGTTGGCCTAGGTTTGTATCTGACCGCGATTGCCCTCGCCTTTCTCTGCGCCTTCAGCATGAGCATCACGCTGCAGATCGAGCGCTGGCTCCCCAAGCAGAAACGCTATTTCTTCGAGTTATGCTTTGTGGCTGATGCCCGCCCGGACAATAGTGCACTGCTGTCGCTGACTGCACAATTCGGTTTCTATCTGCGCCAGGACACTGTGAGCATCAGCCTGACCCACAATCATCAGTACTGTTCATTTACCGCAACGACCGGCCCGCGCAATCACAGCGACATCAATGGACTGGCACAGCGTCTGCAAGCCCTACCCGGTCTGGAAAAGTTCACCATCTCTCCGACCCGCAACTAACACCGCCCCACAAGAAAGCGAACCATGCTCTCCCCCAGCGCCATCGAACTGATAGCCACACTGATTTTCGGTCTGGCACTCGTCCACACCTTCTCCGCCAGCCGATTCCAGCATCTCGCTCACACCCATCCGCGTCATGCCGGCCTCTTTCACTTGCTGGGCGAGGTTGAAGTCGTGTTCGGTGTCTGGGCAGCCCTGCTCATCCTCGTCATGGCCTTTATCAAAACACCCGATCAGGCCATCGAGTACCTGGACACCCGCAACTACGCCGAGCCCCTGCTGGTTTTTGTATTGATGGTCATGGCCGCCAGCCGCCCCTTGGTAGAGGCGGCCCGATCCATCAACAACGCCCTTGCCCGCCTCTTGCCACTTGACCCGGTCACGGCGCGCTTTGTGGTAACGATGTCGTTTATTCCGCTCATGGGTTCCTTCATTACCGAACCGGCGGCCATGACGCTGGGGGCCTTGCTGATGCGGGATCAGTTCATGCGCCACGATCTGCCTGAGCGCTTTAAATATGCCGTCGTTGGTGTCCTGTTCGTGAACGTGTCGATTGGCGGCACACTGACGCCGTTTGCTGCCCCCCCAGTGCTGATGGTGGCCAGCAAATGGGGTTGGGATATCCAGTTCATGATCAGCCAGATTGGTTGGCGGGCACTGCTGGCCGTGCTTTTTAACGCCGTTGCATTAACCATCATGGGTCGCCATTTCCTTCGCGCACTACCCATGATTGCCGAGGATACGGTCGAAAGCCATCGGATCCCGGTTAGCGTCACACTGATTCATACGGCCTTTCTCGCAACTGCAGTGATTTTTCATCACCACCCCGTGGTGTTTATGGGTCTATTCCTCTTCTTCTTGGGGTACACCGCGGCCTATCCGCATTACCAGTCTCGTCTACTACTGCGTGAAGCCTTACTCGTGGCGTTCTTCCTCGGCGGCCTCGTGGTGCTGGGCGGCCTGCAGGCCTGGTGGTTGCAGGATCTTCTCGCCGGACTATCGCCAACGCTGCTGTACTTTATTGCCACAGCGCTGACGGCAATTACAGATAACGCCGCGATTACCTATCTGGGCAGTCTGGTTGAGGGCACGGATGCGGCTTTCAAATATGCACTGGTGACCGGTGCGGTGACCGGGGGTGGTCTGACGGTGATTGCCAACGCGCCCAACCCCGCCGGCTATGCCCTGCTCAAGGATTGCTTCGCCGAAAAATCCATCAGTGCTCCCGGCCTGTTTCTTGCGGCACTCGGTCCCACACTCGTGGCCGTCGCTGTTTTCTGGCTGATGCCCTGAGGTTCGCCATGCTGCAATTACCCGCACTGATCAAGGAGATCGGACGTGGCGCCAAAGGTGCCCGCGATCTGACCATGACCGATGCTGAACAGTTATTTTCTGCAATGCTGGCGGGCAATGTGCCTGATCTGGAGCTGGGTGCCATTCTGCTCTCACTCAGAATCAAAGGCGAATCTGATGAGGAGCTCATGGGGTTCTGTCAGGCAATGCAGGCCACCACACACTGTGTTGATGTAACGGCTCGCCCCCTGGTGGTTCTACCGACCTATAACGGCGTACGCCGCCAGCCCAATCTACTGCCTCTGTTGGCATTCATGCTGCGCGATGCAGGCCTGTCGGTGCTAATACATGGCCGGCATGATTTCGACAACCGAGAAAATCCATTCCCGTTATTCAATGCCTGCGGCATCACCGCTTCCACATCACTGGCGCACATCAACCGGGATCTGGCAGAGCATGGCATTGCTCTGGCTGACATCGAATTGCTTAACCCGGCACTGAATCGTCTCCTGGCGCTGCGTAGCCGGCTGGGATTGCGTAATCCGGCGCATACACTGTGCAAGCTACTGGATCCTTGCCCTGATGCATCCATCCGTGTCGTGAATGTCACGCACCCGGAATACCTGATCCGCATGAGCACCCTGCTCAAGCAACAACAGACTACCGCGATGCTCCTGCGCGGCACAGAGGGTGAACCCTTTGCCAATCCGAAACGGCGGCCGGAACTCCTGGGCTTCCGTTCTGGCGCAGCCATCACTCTCTTTCCTGCGGAAGACGGGGGTACCCCCCCCATTCCCGGCTGGCCGGAAAGCGCTGACTTTAATCAGAATGTCGAATTAATCCGGCTGCTAATCGCTAATCCCGAGACGATCCCAAGACCCTTACACGACCAGGTTGTCGCACTCCGGACTTTGGCGAACTTCAGCGAAACGCACTGATCACTTCAGTCACGATGGGCAGCACGGCCGAGCCGATCCTGCACCGCCAGCCATGCCGGACTTTGCGGCAATGCCTGCACCAGAATTCTGGTATAAGCCTCGGCATCAAGCGCACGTAGAACACGGTAGAAGTCGTGTGCGTACGCGGCCGGCTGATCGGCCAGCACAATCACACCCGGGCGCTGAAGCAGCGATGCGTCCAGCTCGACACCCGTCCTCACGATGGCTGCACAGCGATCAGGTCCTTGCAAGGCATCTTGAATCGTCACGGTATCAACAACCTGAAGCGGCGTCTGCGGTGCATAGTGGGATGCCAGCGAACCGGACACCCGTGGCGCATCCGCTGTCATCGGCACTTTGGCAACCAGCGGTTCACCCAGCACCAGCGACAACTGCTCGGCGCTGATGGCACCCGGTCGCAAAATCACCGGCGTACCACGCGACAGATCAACGATAGTCGATTCGATGCCTACCCGGCAATCGCCACCGTCCAGAATCAACGCCACCGAATCGCCGAGCTCATCGGCCACATGTTGTGCCGAGGTCGGGCTAATCCGGCCAAATCGGTTAGCCGACGGTGCTGCGAGACCACCACCCGACAGCCCGGCCTGGCGTCGCGACTCTGCCAGCGCGCGCAACAGCGCCAGCGCCACCGGATGTCCGGGAATACGAATTCCGACCGTATCCTGCCCACCGGTCACGATGTCCGGCACGGTCGGTGCCTTTTTTAGAATCAGCGTTAGCGGCCCTGGCCAGAAAGCTTCTGCAAGAACCCAGGCACTATCTGGAATGTCGATCGCGTACTCGCACATCAGATCATCGGCACCCAGATGAACGATCAGCGGGTGATCTGCCGGCCGGCCCTTGGCCGAAAAAATGGCCGCCACCGCATCCGGATTGTCGGCATCGGCCGCCAGACCGTACACCGTTTCTGTCGGCAAACCGATCAGCTGTCCGGCGTTGAGCAATGCGACAGCACGATCAATCGCCTCGTTCGATTGACCCGATGCGACTTTAGGCATCAGGCAACCCAAGAATTTTGCGAGCAACCATGGCCTGTTCGTAGACCTGTTGACTATTGGATCCGACAACGGTCAGATGACCCATCTTACGACCAATGCGTGGTGACTGTTTACCATAAAGATGCAGGCAGAGCCCGGGAATCGCCAGTAGTGCAGCCCAATCCGGTTCACGTTGCAAATCACCGTCGAACCAAAGATCACCCAGCAGGTTAACCATCACCGCTGCCGAATGGGCACGACTGTCACCGAGCGGCAAACCGCACAACGCGCGTACCTGCTGCTGAAACTGATTGGTAGCGCAGGCATCGATGGTGTAGTGACCACTGTTGTGCGGCCGCGGTGCCATTTCATTGACGACCAGCTGGCCACGTGTAACAAAGAACTCGACACCCAGCGTCCCAACATAACCCAGACAGCCGGCCAGTTTCTCGGCTACTTCACAGGCCGTGTCAGCCAGACAACTCGAGCCCCATGCGGGCACAATGCTGACATCCAGAATACCGCGCGTGTGGCGATTTTCGGCCGAAGGGAATGCCTTAACAGCACCATCCTGACCCCGCGCCAACACCACGGAAATTTCATAATCGAGCGGCAGCTTCGCTTCCAGGATGCAGCGCACGCTACCCAGTTCAACCCAGGCGGCTTCTGCGGCAGCCCGGTCATCGACCACGGCCTGTCCCTTACCGTCGTAGCCCAGGCGTGCGGCTTTCAAAATACCCGGGAAAAGCTGCGATGGCGCCTGACGCAAATCATCTAACGAATTAATCTCGATAAACGGACCATGCGGCAAACCATGCGTTTTCAGGAAGATTTTTTCTGCGATCCGGTCCTGGCATACGGATACCGCAGCTGCAGACGGATGCACAGGCACCTGCTCAGCCAGAACCGCCAGCGTTTCCGCAGGGACGTTTTCAAACTCGGTGGTTACCGCAGCACAACCCGCTGTCAGTTCCGTCAGCGCAGCAGCGTCATCATAGGCAGCACACAGATGGCGATCGGCAATACGGCCGGCCGGGCTATCTTCGTCCGGATCCAGCACCCAGACCTGATAGCCCAGCTCGTGGGCAGCCATAACGAAATAGCGGCCTAGTTGGCCGCCACCGAGCATGCCCAAGGTTGCGGGCGCGGGGATAAAGGCTTTATTCATCAGACTTCCGGCAATTTCATGGCCAGCACCTTGGCCGATTGCTGCTGGCGGAACTGCTGCAGGTGCTCGTGCAATGCGGCATCGTGATTCGCCAGCATGGCAACAGCGAACAGCGCAGCATTGGCAGCACCGGCTTCACCGATTGCAAAGGTGGCCACAGGAATGCCCTTCGGCATCTGCACGATGGAGTGCAACGAATCCACACCCGACAGCGCTTTGGATTGCACCGGCACACCCAACACCGGCACCGTCGTTTTGGCAGCCAGCATGCCGGGCAGATGCGCAGCACCACCGGCACCCGCAATAATGACTTGTAAGCCACGCGGCCCCGCATTCTCGGCGTATTCAAACAATAAATCCGGCGTCCGATGTGCGGAAACCACACGTGCCTCAAACGGCACACCAAACTCTTTCATCATGACTGCTGCAGCCTGCATCGTCGGCCAGTCCGAATCGGACCCCATCACAATACCCACCAGCGGCGATGTTTGATCCATCGGTTTGTCTACACTCATTTCACGGTTCCTTCCGCGAAGCGTTCCGCCGACGTCAAGGTATTTGCCAGCAGCATGGCAATCGTCATCGGACCCACACCACCCGGCACCGGTGTGATAGCGCCGGCAATCGGTTTGACGGCTTCGAAATCCACATCACCACACAAGCCGCCACCGGCTTCCGGCGGCAGTCGGTTAATACCGACGTCAATCACCAAAGCACCCCGTTTCACCATATCGGCAGTGACAAACTTCGGTTTACCAATCGCCGCCACCAGAATATCGGCACGACGGGTATGCGCGGTCAGATCTTTCGTGCGGGAGTGGCAGACAGTGACGGTGCACCCGGCATGCAGCAACAGCATCGCCATCGGCTTGCCGACAATATTGGAACGACCGATCACCACGGCTTCCTTGCCATTGAGATCAACGCCGGTTTCCGCCAAAAGCTTCATCACCCCATAGGGTGTACAGGGAATAAAACGTGGATCCCCCTGCATCAGGGCACCGACGTTGGCCGCATGGAAGCCATCCACATCTTTTTCCGGGCGAATCGCTGCCAGCACTTCAGCCTCATCAAACTGCGGCGGCAGTGGTAACTGCACCAGAATCCCGTGTACCGCCGGATCCTGATTCAGTTCAGCAATCTTGTCGAACACCTGCTTCGGCGACACATCAGCCGGAAACGGAAAATCGAACGACACCATGCCGGCTTCATGACAGGCTTTGATCTTGTTTCGAACATAAACCTGGGATGCCGGATTTTCTCCCACCAGGATGACGGCCAAACCTGGGCGCGTCCCAAGCAGGGCAAGTTCATCGGCACGGATTTTGAATTCGGCGCGCAGGCGTTTCGATAACGCGGCGCCGTCGAGAATTTGAGCGGGTGTTTGGTTTGCCATAAGGCGTTATTTTACTGCAATCTGCCAATGCGTTACTGAAATCCCCTGGCTGGCCACATCGTCTGCCAAATCGCCTGCACCAGGGCCTTGAATATCAATGCGCTCGGCACATCGGGCAGAGAAGTTCCGCAGGCGCATCAGCGGCAACGGACTACTCCAAGCCAATAACAAGCCGTTGCCCTCGGCCAGTGCCGCATCATCATGCCACCCCAGACGGATCCAGCCGACCTTCGCCCCGGACCGCCGGGTTTCCCGGTGCAGTACGGAAGCTTCAATCGCCGCCTGCAAAGCCACCGACCTGGCGACGAGCCAGTCACCATCATCGACCAGGCAACCGTCCCCATGAGCCAAGGTTGCCGCCGGCAAATGCGCGTCCCCCGCTCCGAACAGCACCACCGGGATCAGAAACTCATCGGCTAGTGCCATCGCAGCATCCACCCAGTCTGTTAATACATTGGCCGATGCGTCATTGAGTTCCAGCGCCGGCACACCTGTCTGTCGCAACGCACAGCGAAGCCTGATCGGGTCCCCGTGTACCTGAGGCTCATAAACAATGCATAGCGGCTGCTCGCAACGCATCTTCGCCCAGCGCTGAGCCCAGAGTAGCTCGGCTGGCGCCGGATCCGGCCTGGAGACATCGGTTTTGTTCATGATGAGATGATGCCACGACACCACAAAATTCATGTTGCGGGGATTGATTGAGAAATTTTCACTTGACGAACCCAGAAGCCAAGCCCTAGTATTTTCCGTATAGCAATACGTCGTTTCATATAATGGGAAACCAGTTGTGCAACGCGGCACTGTTCACAGCAACATCCCGATATAGTCAGTCATTGTTTTATATGTCCTGAAGCTGATCATCACGAGTGCGAAAGCGTGCTCGTCACAAGGAGGAGGCAGCATGTCGGCAGCAAACGAAAATAACCAAGCATCGGCACCATCGCTCGATACAGATCCACAGGAAACCCGCGAGTGGCAAGATGCGCTATCCGGCGTGATCAGCAACGAAGGTGATGAACGCGCTCACTACTTGATTGAAACACTGATTGAGCAGGCCCGTGGCAAAGGCATTGACATCCCCTATTCAGCCAATACGGAATACATCAATACCATTCCGGTGTCACAACAACCCCGTTACCCTGGCAATCCGGATATGGAAATTAAGATTCACTCCTATATCCGCTGGAATGCCATGGCGATGGTTGTACGTGCCAATAAGCACACCAACGTGGGTGGCCACATCGCTTCGTTTGCATCGGCTGCCACGCTCTATGACGTAGGCTTCTCACACTTCTGGCATGCGCCATCGGCCGAACACGACGGCGATTTGATTTTCTTCCAGGGTCACTCGGTGCCGGGCGTTTATTCACGTGCCTTCATGCTGGGGCGCTTCACTGAATCACAATTGGATCACTTCCGCCAAGAAACGACCGGCAAGGGGATTTCCTCCTACCCGCACCCATGGCTGATGCCAGACTTCTGGCAATTTCCGACGGTATCTATGGGCCTGGGTCCGATCCAGGCGATTTATCAGGCCCGATTCATGAAATATCTGGCCAGCCGGGGGCTGATCAATGCCGAGAAAGCTGAACAACGTAAAGTCTGGGCCTTCCTGGGCGACGGCGAAACCGATGAAGTCGAATCGCTGGGTGCTATTGGCATGGCTGGGCGAGAGCAACTGGACAACCTGATCTTTGTGATCAACTGCAACCTGCAGCGCCTAGACGGACCGGTGCGCGGCAATGGCAAAATCATTCAGGAGCTGGAGTCCGAATTCCGCGGTGCCGGATGGAATGTGATCAAACTGATCTGGGGCACGCATTGGGATGCGCTATTCCAGCGAGACACCCAGGGTATTCTCAAGCAGCGCATGATGAATCTCTGTGACGGCGAATACCAGACCTTCAAATCAAAGGATGGGGCCTATGTTCGCGAACACTTCTTCAACACCCCCGAACTGAAAGCACTGGTCGCCGACTGGACGGATGACGAAGTCTGGCAACTGAACCGCGGCGGCCATGACATTTTCAAGATCTTTGCAGCCTATGATCGCGCCGTAAAACACAAGGGACAGCCGACGCTGATTCTGGCCAAGACCATCAAGGGATTTGGCATGGGCAAAGCGGGTGAGGCCATGAACACCTCACACCAGCAGAAAAAAATGGACAAGGAGCAGATCGCCCGCTTCCGCGACCGCTTCTCTCTGCCAGTGAAGGATGAACAGCTGGATGAGCTACCGTATCTGAAATTTGCCGAAGACTCTGCCGAATATAAATACATGCGCGAGCGCCGCATGGCGCTGGGTGGATTCCTCCCACAACGCCGCCGCAAAGCAGAGGCACTGGCTATTCCGCCGCTGGAAACCTTTGATGCCCTGCTCAAGGCATCGGGCGAAGGCCGTGAGCTCTCCACCACCATGGCCATTGTGCGCATCATGAATATGATGCTCAAGGACAAACAGGTTGGACGTAACGTCGTCCCCATCGTGCCGGATGAATCACGCACCTTCGGCATGGAAGGCATGTTCCGTGCGGTCGGTATCTGGAACCAGCAAGGCCAGAACTACGTACCGGAAGATCATGATCAGCTCATGTTCTACAAGGAAAGCAAAGACGGCCAGGTTTTGCAGGAAGGCATTAACGAAGCCGGTGCCATGAGCGACTGGATTGCCGCCGCCACCGCCTACTCGGTGCATGGCGTTCAGACCATTCCGTTTTACATCTGCTATTCGATGTTCGGCCTGCAACGCACGCTGGATCTCTGCTGGGCGGCTGGTGATCAACGTGCCCGTGGCTTCCTGGTGGGTGGCACTGCCGGTCGCACCACGCTGAACGGTGAAGGCCTGCAACATGAAGATGGTCATAGCCTGCTGCTGGCCAACATGATTCCAAACTGCGTCTCCTACGACCCGACCTTCCAGTACGAAGTCGCTGTGATCGTTCAGGACGGCATGCGCCGGATGCATGTGGATCAGGAAGACATCTTCTACTACCTGACGGTGATGAACGAAAACTACGAACATCCGGAAATGCCTGTAGGCGCAGCACCGGATATTCTGAAAGGTATGTATGCCTTCCGCAAAGGCGCCGCTGGCAACGGCCCACGAGTGCAATTGCTGGGTTCCGGCACCATCTTCCGCGAAGTCATTGCCGCCGCCGATCTGCTGCGCAACGATTGGGGCGTCGAATCGGATCTGTGGGGTTGCCCGAGCTTCAATGAACTGGCCCGTGACGGAGAAGATGTGGCGCGCTGGAACATGCTGCACCCAACCGAACCGCAACGGATGTCGCATGTGGAATCGAAGCTGGGTGGCACCAACGGTCCGGTCGTTGCAGCAACCGATTACATCAAGCTTTATGCCGAGCAGATCCGTCCGTTCATCAAGAAAACCTTCATCGCGCTTGGCACCAACGGCTTCGGCCGTTCTGACACCCGTGAACACCTACGTAATTTCTTCGAGGTTGATCGTCACTGGGTAACCGTGGCCGCACTGAAGGCCCTGGCAGATGATGGTTTGATTGGCCGCGACAAGGTGGCTGCCGCCATTAACAAATATCAGTTGGATCCAAACAAACCCAACCCGATGACGGTTTAAGCGAGAAAACACATGAGCCAATTAATTGATATCAAAGTACCGGATATCGGTGACTTTGCGGAAGTCCCGGTCATTGAAGTTTTAGTAAAACCCGGGGATGTCATCAAGGTCGATGACGCACTCGTCACACTGGAGTCCGACAAAGCGACGATGGATGTCCCAGCGTCGGCCGCAGGTGTCGTCAAAGAGGTGTTGGTCAAACTGGGTGACAAAATCGGTGAAGGCACGGTCGTCGTTCGTGTTGAAGCTAGCGATGCTGCCGCCTCGGCACCACAAGCCCCAGAACCCGCGCCTGCCCCGACAGCCCCTGCGCCAAAAGGGGCCGCCGTACCGGCCACCGGTGGTGGCATCGTTGATGTCAAAGTGCCCGACATTGGCGACTTCGCCGAAGTCCCGGTGATTGAGGTCTTCGTCAAACCGGGGGATGTCGTCAAAGTCGATGATGCCCTCGTGACCCTTGAATCCGACAAGGCCACCATGGATGTACCCTCGTCGGCCGCCGGTACCGTCAAAGAAGTCTTGGTTAAACTGGGCGACAAAGTGGGCGAAGGCACGCTCATCGTGCGTCTGGAATCTGGTGCAGCTTCGGTCTCCGCGCCTAACGGCACCAGCGCGCCAGCAGTTGCGCCAACCTCGCCGACCGCGGCTACAGCCATTTCGGTTCCGGCAGCGGCACCCTCGGTCGCGAACATAGCCAACCTACCTGGTTTACCGATCGGCGGCACCGTGCATGCGAGCCCAACGATCCGCGCCTACGCGCGTGAGCTCGGCGTCGACTTGAGCCAGGTAAAAGCCTCTGGCCCGAAGAACCGCATTCTGCGTGAAGACGTCACTGGCTTCGTCAAGGGCGCCATGAGTACAGGCGTTGTTCCTGGCAAGACGCCGACATCCGCCAGCGGTGGATCTGGCGTTGGCCTGGATTTACTGCCCTGGCCGAAAGTGGATTTCGCAAAATTTGGTCCGATTGACATACAACCGCTGTCACGCATCAAGAAAATTTCCGGCCAGAACCTGTCCCGCAACTGGGTCATGATTCCTGCCGTCACGTATCACGAAGACGCTGACATCACGGATCTGGAAGCCTTCCGCGTTCAGTTGAACAAAGAGAATGAAAAAGGCGGTGGTGCAAAACTTACCATGCTGGCTTTCCTCATCAAGGCGTGCGTCAAAGCCATGCAGAAACATCCGGAGTTCAATGCGTCACTGACGACGGCTGAAAATGGAGAAATGAGTCTGGTCCTGAAGCAATACTTCAATATCGGATTTGCAGCAGATACGCCGAATGGTCTGGTCGTTCCCGTGGTCAAAAACGCCGACAAAAAATCGGTGTTTGAAATCGCTCAGGAATCTGGTGACCTGGCAAAGCAGGCACGTGATGGCAAGCTGAAGCCGGCTGATATGCAGGGTGCTTGCTTCACGATCTCGTCACTGGGCGGCATCGGCGGCACCTACTTTGCGCCAATCGTCAACGCCCCTGAAGTCGCCATTCTCGGTGTGAACAAGAGTGCCATGAAGCCCGTCTGGGACGGCAAGCAATTCGTGCCTCGCCTAACGCTGCCGCTATCGCTTACGGCGGACCACCGCGTGATTGATGGTGCCCTGGCCACGCGCTTTAACGTGTATCTGGCGCAACTGCTGGCGGATTTCCGCCGCGTAGCCCTGTGAGGAGCACCGCATGAGCCAACTGATTGACATTAAAGTACCGGATATCGGCGACTTCACCGATGTCCCAGTGATTGAAGTATTCGTCAAACCGGGGGATGTCATCAAGGTCGATGACGCGCTCGTCACGCTGGAATCCGACAAAGCCACGATGGACGTACCGGCTTCCGCAGCGGGGACCGTCAAAGAGGTTCTGGTAAAACTGGGCGATCGCATTGGCGAAGGCACGATTGTGGTTCGTGTTGAAGCTAGCGATGCCATGGTCGCACCTACGCCAGCACCTGCTGCTGCTCCGGCTCCGGCCGCTGCTGCGCCTGCAGCCTCTGCCCCTGCAGCTCAAGTGGCTGCGCCCACACCCGCGACCGGGTATATGGGCCCGGTTGACGTTGATTGCGACATGCTCGTTCTGGGCGGCGGCCCTGGCGGCTACTCGGCCGCCTTCCGTGCCGCCGACCTGGGGCTCAACACCGTGATCGTCGAACGCTACGGCACCCTCGGCGGTGTCTGCCTGAATGTGGGCTGCATCCCCTCCAAAGCACTGCTGCATATTGCGGGTGTCATGGAAGAGGTCACCCATCTGCACAAGCTCGGTATTGTCGAAATGGCATCGGCGAAGGTCTCGGTCGAAAAGCTGCGCGAACACAAGAATAAGGTCGTCAACAAACTCACGGGTGGCCTGGCAGGCATGGCGAAAGGCCGCAAAGTCCAGCAGGTTCGTGGCATCGGTCACTTCATTGACGCCCATCACATGAGCGTCAATGTAACAACCGGCGACGGCCAGGATCCTACCGGTGAAAAGAAAGTCATCCGTTTCAAGCAAGCCATCATTGCGGCCGGTTCGCAAGCCATCAAGCTACCCTTCATGCCAATCGATCCACGGGTGGTTGACTCCACAGGGGCCCTGGAACTCAAGGATGTGCCGAAGCGCATGCTCGTTGTGGGCGGTGGCATCATCGGCCTGGAAATGGCCACGGTTTACGCCACCTTAGGCACCCAGATCGATGTGGTCGAACTGGGCCCGGGGCTTATGCCGGGCGCAGACAGAGATCTGGTCAAAGTCTGGGAAAAGATGAACCTATCCCGCTTCAACCGCGTGATGCTTAACACCAAGTGCGTGGCTGCTAAAGCAGATAGCAGTGGTGTCACGGTGCAGTTTGAAGGTGCCAACGGTACAGCAACCCCGGATGCCGGCACGTACGACCGCGTCCTGGTTGCCGTAGGTCGTTCGCCGAACGGTGGCAAGCTCAGCGCAGACAAAGCAGGCGTTATTGTCAACGAACGCGGTTTCATCAACGTCGACAATCAGATGCGCACGAATGTGCCGCACATCTTCGCGATCGGCGATCTCGTTGGCCAACCGATGCTCGCCCATAAGGCGGTGCACGAAGGTCATGTCGCTGCTGAAGTGGCTGCCGGGCATAAGCGCGTCTTCGATCCACTACAGATTCCTTCCGTAGCCTATACCGACCCTGAAGTCGCGTGGGCCGGGCTGACCGAAGAACAGTGCAAAGCGAGTGGCCGAAAGTTCACCAAGGCCATGTTCCCCTGGGCGGCATCTGGTCGCGCTATCGCCAATGGCCGTGACGAGGGATTTACCAAGCTGTTGTTTGATGCTGAAACACATCGCATCATTGGTGGTGGCATCGTCGGCACGCATGCCGGTGACCTGATCGGCGAAGTCTGCCTCGCCATCGAAATGGGTTGTGACTCCGTGGACATCGGACACACAATACATCCGCACCCCACGCTCGGTGAGTCCATCGGACTCGCTGCCGAAGTTGCCGAAGGTGCCTGCACGGACCTGCCGCCACAGAAAAAGAAATAAGCGCGACGCTTCAAAGGCGCTTAAGAAAAACCCCACGCCGAATGCTTTCGGGGTGGGGTTTTTTTACAACAACAAGCAAGAAGCTTGTTGCAAGACTTTCGTTACTTCTTCTTAGCAGCAACCTTCTTGGCAGCTGGCTTCTTAGCAGCAACCTTCTTGGCAGCCGGCTTCTTAGCAGCAACCTTCTTGGCGGCCGGCTTCTTAGCAGCAACCTTCTTGGCAGCCGGCTTCTTAGCAGCAACCTTCTTGGCGGCCGGCTTCTTAGCAGCAACCTTCTTGGCGGCCGGCTTCTTAGCAGCAACCTTCTTGGCAGCCGGCTTCTTAGCAGCAACCTTCTTGGCGGCCGGCTTCTTAGCAGCAACCTTCTTGGCAGCCGGCTTCTTAGCAGCAACCTTCTTGGCAGCCGGCTTCTTAGCAGCAACCTTCTTGGCAGCCGGCTTCTTAGCAGCAACCTTCTTGGCGGCCGGCTTCTTAGCAGCAACCTTCTTGGCGGCCGGCTTCTTAGCAGCAACCTTCTTGGCGGCCGGCTTCTTAGCAGCAGGTTTCGCTTCAGCAGCAGGCTTTTTAGCAGCCAGTGTTTGTGCCAGCGTCAAAAACGAAGAGGTGGTTTCAGTCGACATCTTGGAGTCTCCTTCCAGGAATGGATTTGGTAAGCACAGTTTATACACTTCGTGAAGTGTGTAAAGATTTTTTTGTGCCTTTTTTCAACAAATTGAAACAGGTGTCACAATTTTTCTGCACGTTCATTCGCTGAGTTATTTCTCCGATGACGATCAGCGATGCGCCGCTCCTGATTACAGCGGATAATAACGTTTTGGTATTTCATTAAATTCGAGAACGCCATGACGCCCGAACAGCAAACTCTTCTGAAAAAAAACGTTGCCGATGCAGCCGCGAATTATGTTGATACATACCTACCCAAAGGTGCCGTTCTGGGCGTTGGCACGGGTTCGACAGCCAATCTCTTCATCGATGCGCTCGCACCGATCAAACATAAAATTCGTGCGGCCGTAGCCAGCTCTGAAAACACGGCACGCAAACTCGAAGCCATCGGTATTCCTCTGATGACCCTCAACGAGGTTGAATCAATGCCAATTTATGTCGATGGCGCGGATGAAATCGATGCATCCTTTGCCATGATCAAAGGGGGCGGTGGCGCACTAACACGGGAAAAAATCATTGCCGACGTTGCCGATTGTTTTGTCTGCATAGCCGACAACTCCAAATGCGTCAAAACATTGGGTCGGTTTCCGCTACCCATTGAAGTCATCCCCATGGCCACCGCACAGGTATCACGCGCTGTTAAACAACTGGGGGGACAGCCGCTTCTGCGTCAGGGGTTTGTCACCGATAACGGAAATCACATTATTGATGTGGCTGGTTTATCCATTTCAGATCCCGTGTCACTGGAGAGCATGCTCAATCAGATCGTGGGCACGGTTACTAACGGATTATTCGCACGACGTGGCGCAGACGTTCTGTTACTGGGCACACTGGATGGCGTTGAGACACACCAACGCCCCTAAGCCCATAACATCACTCCCAAAGAAAATGGCCCGGTCGTTTGACCGGGCCATTTTTATCTTTGCTGAATTTCAGGCTTTAGGCGGCGAAAATCCTTCCACCTGATCAGCGCCTTCACCAAAGAAATGCTTCTCACACTGCTCGCGCAGGTACTCCCGATGACGCACATCGGAGAGGTTAAGACGATTCTCATTGATGATCATTGTCTGCAACTTCACCCACTGCTGCCATGCCTCTTTGGAAACGGCGGCAAACAGTTTCTGGCCAAAAGCGCCGGGCACAGGCGGAAAATCAAGACCTTCAGCCTCTTTGCCCAGTTTGATGCATTGAACGGTACGTGTCATTTTTAAGTCCTTTTTTATCCTACAGCCACTGTTAGAGGTTCTTCACAAATACTTTGGAGTTACGCTGATAGTTGTACATCTCGCGCTTGCGGTCTGGCAGATCCTCGACTTTGGCCGGTTTGTAACCGCGTTCGATAAACCAGTGTGCCGTCCGCGTCGTCAGCACGTACAAGCGACGAATACTCTGCGCGCGGGCTCGTGCTTCAATTGCCTGCATCAGGCGTTCGCCGTAGCCCCACTCCCGATGATCATGATCAACCGCCAGGCATGCCAACTCGGCGTTTTCCGAATCCAGCAGATAGAGTGCGGCACAACCGACAATCACGTTATCGTGCTCAAGCACGGTGAATTGTCCGACTTCCTGTTCTATACGCTCTCTGGGACGCTGCACCAGCGTGCCATCCTGTTCGAGCGGTTCGATAATTGCCAGCAAACCGGCAATATCGTCCGGCCGGGCGTCGCGCAAGCGATCCAGCGAATCCCGCGTCACGATCGTGCCAACGCCATCATGTGTAAACAATTCGAGAATCATCGAGCCATCATCGTCATAACCCACCAGATGAACACGGCCGACCCCCGCACGGCAGGCACGAATCGAACAGGGGATGAAACGACGCATATCCGTAGATAACCAGTCGCCGCGCTTCAGTAACTGATCTGCCTGTTCCGTCGTCAGCTCTTCGATGAGCGTGCCATCTTCTTCCAGCGCACCGGCAGTATCGCCAATATAGATCAGTTTGTCGGCGCGCAGCGCCACGGCAACGGCTTCGGCAACTTCTTCCATTGCCAGGTTGAAAATCTCGCCAGACGGGCTGGGCCCCTGACAGGATTGCAACACGATATTGCCTAGCGAATGCTGGGCGCGCACCCCTTCGACATCGACTTTACGCACAATGCCCGCGTACTGCATATCCACCCCATCGATCACGCCCATCGGACGCGCCGTCAGGAAGTTACCGCTCACAACCCGCATGGTGTTACCGGCCATGGGCGTATTGGGCAAGCCCTGCGAGAGCAATGCTTCGATTTCCAGATACACACTACCGACCGCATGCAGCACACAATCAAGCGTATCGGCATCCGTCACACGGTAATTGCCATGAAACTGCGATCGCAGCCCCCGGTCACGCAGCTCTTCCTCGATTTGCGGGCGTGCACCATGCACTACCACCAGGCGGATGCCCAGACTGGCCAGCAGATTGATGTCGTAGGCAAAGGTTTTGGCCAGCGGGCCGCTGATCGCCTTACCACCCACGGCAATCACAAAGGTCTTCCCTCGGAAGCTATTAATGTAGGGCGCAACCGAACGGAACCAGGCAACAAAATTCGGATCAGGCACAGCAATCTCCGCCAGCAGAATTCAAGCAGGGCATATTAACCCAGATTAACGTAAATCACCGGCAATGGCCTGTGTGACCGCCAGCGCTACAGGACCCGCCGTTTCAGTTCTGAACACGCGCGGGCCAAGCCGGAAACACAGAAATCCTGCTGCCTTGGCCGCGTCGATTTCTTCCGGCGCAAAGCCCCCTTCCGGCCCGATCAGAATCGTCAGGTCTGTTAATGCCTGTTGTCGGCCCAACCAGTCCGGATAGCTTTCCGTCGCATCGGGGTCGAGCATAACGCGGGTGCCGGAGGCTGGAGCGCGCAAAGCCTCTGCCAGTGGCTGCACCGGCACCAGCACCGGCAAGCGATTCAAACCACACTGTTCAGCGGCAGCCACAATGACGCCTTGCCAATGCAGATGGCGTTTCTGCGCGCGTGCGTCATCCATGCGATTATTACAGCGCTGGGTTTCGACAGGTACGCACTGGTGCACACCAAGTTCAACTGACTTTTGCCATGTGGTGTCCATCCGTTCCGAGGCAGAAACCCCCTGCCACAGGCTAATCCGCAATGGGCTGGCGCGATCATCCGGTTCAAAGGCGTTCAGGGCAACCAGAACCTCACGTGGCGGATTGGCGCGCGCGCCTTTGCCTTCGCGACGTGTTTTTCCGCTTTTACCCGCTTTGTTGCCAGCACTGTCTGACATCTGCGGCAATAGCGTACCCGCATAGGCACCACCCTCGCCATTAAAGAGCACCAGGGCATCACCGGGCTGCAGGCGCAACACACGCACGGCATGATTCGCCACCGCTTCCGGTAGCGTGACGCACTGGCCGACCGCCAGTGCTTGAGGGACATAAAATCTTGGTATCACCATGATTGCTATTATAGAGTGCATGTCTTCGCCGCTGATCTCTGATACCGCCTTCTGGGCTGCCTGCGCCCGTGCACTTTGCCATGAGCTCCACCAACTGGTTCAGCAGGAGGTTCTGCCGCGTTTCGAGCGGACACAAATCGTGCAGAAGGCCGATGGCTCACTCTTAACCGATGCCGACACGGCCGTTCAGTACGCCTTACCCGCGATCCTCTCGGCCATTTACCCGGCGCCATTCCTGGGAGAAGAAATGCCAGCCGAGGCACAGGCAGCGCTCTGGCAGGCATCGCGGGAGGGCCATAGCGCGCTATGGATTGCCGACCCCATTGATGGGACCACCAACTTTGCCCATGGATTGCCGTGGTTTGCCACATCCGTTGCTCTGGTCTATCAGGGACAAACGGTACTCGGCGCTACCCTAGCACCGGCGCTCAACCAGATCTGGCATGCATCGCTCGGCGGCGGCAGCTTCTGCAACGACGTCACATTACAACTGCCGCCCATGCCCCGGCATCTGAAAGATTGCGTGGTCGGTGTCGATATGACTTACCTGCCCGCAGCGCTCAGACATCATATTGCCGACCTGTCACCGGCCGGCATTGCTCGTGGCGACGGTCAGAGCAACCCGTGGCGTGGCTGGCGTAGCCTGGGTGCCAGCACTCTTGAATGGTGCGCGCTGGCATCCGGACAAATCCATGCCTACGTGCATGGCGGACAAATGCCCTGGGATGCCGCCGCCGGCAAGCTCATCCTGGCTGAAGCCGGTGGGTTCAGCGCAACCCTGGATAACATTCTGTACCAACCCGCTGCAGCAACCCCACTGCTGGCACCCACAGGCTATGCGGCGGCAGCGCCCTCAATCTGGCCACTTTGGCAGCATTGGCTGCAACAGCACACACCGTAAACCTGTCAGCGACGGGCTTCCCGATTCAAGTCCGGGTGCCGGTACAATGGCACCTCATCTGTTTTTTTATCGAATGCCCACCATGCGTATCCCTCTGTCCCGCTTCCTGATCGAACAGCAACGCTCGCACAACAATCTGGACCCCAACCTTCGCCTGCTGATCGAAGTGGTGGCCCGTGCCTGTAAGGCGATTGCCATTGCGATTGGCAAAGGCAACCTGGGTGAAGCCATGGGCAGCGCCGGCACTGACAATGTACAGGGTGAGGTTCAAAAAAAACTGGACGTCATCTCCAACGAAATTCTGCTCGATGCCAACGAATGGGGTGGCCACCTGGCCGCCATGGCCTCGGAAGAAATGGATCTGCCCTTCTGTATCCCGAATCGCTATCCGAAGGGTGAATACCTGCTGGTATTCGATCCGCTGGATGGCTCCTCCAATATTGATGTCAACATTTCCGTCGGCACCATTTTCTCGGTGCTGAAGGCCCCGGAAGGCGCCAACCTGGAAAACGGCGACGCCTTCCTCCAGAAGGGTTGCCAGCAGGTCGCGGCCGGTTACGCGGTCTACGGCCCGAACACCCAGCTGGTGCTCACCTTCGGCCACGGCGTGCACGTCTTTACGCTGGATCGTGAAGTCGGCACCTTCCGTCTGACTCAGGAAAACCTCACCATCCCGGCCGACACCCGTGAATTCGCCATCAACATGTCGAACCAGCGCCACTGGGAGGAGCCCGTACAACGTTATGTGGCCGAACTGCTGGCCGGCAAAGAAGGCCCTCGCGGAGAAGACTTCAATATGCGCTGGGTGGCCTCCATGGTGGCCGATGTACACCGTATCCTGTCACGTGGCGGCCTCTTCATGTACCCGATGGATGCCAAGATGGCCAAACAAGGGGGCAAACTGCGCTTACTGTATGAAGCCAACCCGATGGCGATGCTGGTCGAACAGGCGGGTGGTGCCGCCACAACGGGCCGCGAACGCATTCTGGATCTGCAACCCACTACCCTTCACCAGCGTGTACCGGTGATTCTGGGCTCAAAGAACGAGGTTGAGCGGGTCACGTCGTATCACACCCAGTAAGCGGCTTAGCAGCACGCGGGGCAAGCCCGGCGCTCATGGCGCAAGCGCCCGAAATCGCGCCAAACTTGCCACCACATACTGCCTTGAAAGGTCCATGGTTTTCATTAAATGAACCCTAAGCCATTCCAAGGCGCATCCTGATTCAAAGGTTAGCCCGATTTGCGACGTTTTTCGTAGTCGATGAGGGCGCCTTTGATCAGGGTGCGTCTGAACTCTTTGGGGTAATTGCTTAACCCCAAAAGACTTTCTGATTTTGATGGGAACATTAGCCCCCAATCCTTTGCAGCCAAGCGAGTTTTAGCCGATAATTGCGTCTTTTGCCGGGCCTCTGTCGTGTCTTCACTGTCTGCCGCCAACGCACCCACCCGTCCAGCCCGCCCCGCACCTGCCGCGCCGGCCTATAACGAACTTACCGGCGCCATTCGCGCCCTGGCCATGGACGCGGTCCAACAGGCCAACTCCGGCCACCCCGGCATGCCGCTCGGCATGGCCGAAATCGCCGAAGTCCTCTGGCGTCAGCACCTCAGCCACAACCCGGCCAACCCGGCCTGGCCCAACCGCGACCGCTTTGTACTGTCGAACGGCCACGGCTCGATGCTGCTCTACGCCCTGCTCCATCTGAGCGGCTATGACCTGACCATCGAAGACCTCAAACAATTCCGCCAGCTGCATAGCCGCACCCCGGGCCACCCGGAATATGGCTACACCGCGGGCGTAGAAACCACCACCGGCCCACTCGGCCAGGGCATCGCCAATGCCGTCGGCATGGCGATCAACGAAAAGCTGCTGGCCGCTGAATTCAACCGCGATAGTCACAAGATCGTTGATCACTACACCTATAGCTTCCTAGGCGATGGCTGCCTGATGGAAGGTGTGTCGCACGAAGCCTGTTCGCTGGCCGGCACGCTCGGCCTGGGCAAACTGATCGCCTTCTGGGACGACAACGGCATCTCGATCGATGGCCAGGTTGAAGGCTGGTTCACCGATGACACCCCAGGCCGCTTTGCCGCCTATGGCTGGCAGGTGATTCCTAACGTCAACGGTCACGATGCCGCTGCACTTGACGCGGCCATCAAAGCGGCGAAAACCGATACCGCACGCCCCACACTGATCTGCTGTCGCACCGCCATTGGCATGGGTTCGCCCAACAAAGCCAACTCGGCCGATGTGCACGGCGCCCCGCTGGGTGCCGACGAGATCGCCGCAACGCGCGCTGCCATTGGCTGGACGCATGCCGCCTTTGAAATCCCGGCAAATGTGTATGCCGCCTGGAACGCCCGCGCCGCGGGTGCTGAACGTGAAGCCGCCTGGGACAAGACCTTCGCGGCTTATAGCAACGCCTTCCCGACTGAAGCCGCTGAATTTACCCGCCGTCTGTCCGGCAAACTGCCGGCCAACTGGGCCAAGACTTCAACCGACTTTATCGCCGCCACGCAGGCCAAAGCGGAAACCGTTGCCACGCGCAAAGCCTCACAACTGGCCATCGAAGCACTGGCACCGAACTTGCCAGAATTGCTGGGCGGCTCGGCCGATCTGGCCGGCTCGAACCTGACCTGGTGGAAGGGCGCCAAGGGCGTCACCGCCAGCGAAGGCGGTAACTACCTGTTCTACGGTGTGCGCGAATTCGGCATGACGGCCATCGCCAACGGTATTGAATTGGCCGGTGGTTTCATCCCCTACACCGCCACCTTCATGGTGTTCTCCGATTACGCCCGTAACGCCATCCGTATGGCGGCACTGATGAAAGTGCGCCAGATCATGGTCTACACGCACGACTCCATTGGTCTGGGTGAAGATGGTCCGACGCACCAGCCGGTCGAACACGCCGCTTCACTGCGCATCATCCCGAATCTGGATGTCTGGCGCCCGGCCGATGCCACGGAAACGGCCATCGCCTGGGTAAAGGGCATCGAAAACGACAACGGCCCGACGGCCCTACTACTGTCACGCCAGAATCTGCCACCGGTTGCCAACAAGACCGCTGCTGCCGATATCGCGCGTGGTGGCTACGTGGTTTCTGCGGCTGCCAACGCGCAAGCCGTGCTAATCGCTACCGGTTCGGAATTGAAACTGGCGCTGGATGCCCAAGCGGCTCTGGCTGAGGCCGGTGTTTCCGTAAGCGTCGTGTCGATGCCGTCGACCACTACCTTCGACAAGCAAGACAAGGCCTGGCGTGACCAAGTGCTGCCGGCTGGTTTGCCGCGCGTGGCCGTTGAAGCGGGTCACCCGGATGGCTGGTACAAATATGTGGGTCTGGACGGCGCCGTCGTCGGCCTCGCCCGCTTTGGCGAATCGGCGCCCGCCGGTCTGCTGTTCAAGGAATTCGGCTTCACCGTCGAAAACGTTGTTAACACCGTCCGCGGTGTGATTTCTAAATAATCTGCAGTCTCATATTCAAATACACGGAGATTTACCATGGCTATCAATGTTGCTATTAACGGTTTCGGTCGTATCGGTCGTTGCACCCTGCGCGCCATCTATGAGCTGGGCCTGCAGAACGAATTCAATCTGGTCGCGATCAATGCCTCGGGCGATCTGAAGACCAACGCCCACCTGCTGAAATACGACACCACCCATGGCCGTTTCCGTACCTCGGTGGAAACCGAAGGCGAAAACTGCATCATCATCGATGGCAAAAAGATTGCCTTCTACTCGACCAAAGACCCGAAGGCTATCAACTGGGCTGATCACAAGGTCGACATGGTGCTGGAATGTACCGGTGCCTACACCTCGAAAGCCAAGGCTCAAGCCTTGCTGGAGCAAGGTGCCAAGCGCGTCCTGATCTCGGCACCCGGCGGCGACGATGTTGATGCCACCGTCGTCTTCGGCGTGAACACCGACGTGCTGAAGGGCGACATGACCGTGGTATCGAATGCCTCGTGCACCACCAACTGCCTGGCCCCGGTGGCCAAGATTCTGTCGGACAACGTCGGCATCAAGTCCGGTCTGATGACCACCGTACACGCCTACACCAACGACCAGGTCACCGTAGACGTCCGCCACAAGGATCTGCGTCGCGCCCGCGCCGCTGCCCAGAACATCATTCCGACCAAGACCGGTGCCGCTGCGGCCGTGGGTCTGGTGCTGCCGCAGCTGAAGGGCAAGTTCGACGGTTTCGCGCTGCGCGTACCAACCATCAACGTGTCACTGGTTGACCTGACCTTCACGACCGATCGCCCGACCACCAAAGACGAAATCAACAGCCTGATGACGGCAGCGGCTAACGGCCCGATGAAGAACGTGCTGGCCGTGAACAACGATCCGCTGGTCTCATCGGACTTTAATCACGATCCGCATTCGTCGACTTTTGATGCCACACAGACCCGTGTGATCCAGGCCGAAGATGGCAGCACGCTGGTCAAGGTTCTGGCGTGGTACGACAACGAATGGGGTTACAGCTGCCGTATGCTGGACACCGCCCGCGCCTGGCTCAACGCTAAATGAGTGCCAAATAAGCGCCACGCAATCACCCGTTCTCTCGGAGCCTGATCATGAACGTCAAGAAGCTGACCGATGTCGATGTACGCGGCAAGCGCGTTTTCATCCGTGCCGACCTCAACGTCCCGCAGGACGATGCCGGCAACATCACCGAAGACACGCGTATCCGCGCTTCGATCCCGTCGATCCAGTACTGCCTGGATCACGGCGCAGCCATCATGGTGACCTCGCACCTCGGTCGCCCGACCGAAGGCGAAGTGAAAGCCGACGACACCCTGATGCCGGTGGCCGTTCGTCTGGGTCAGCTGCTAAACAAGCCGGTCCGTCTGGTTCAGAACTGGGTGGACGGTGGCTTCGAGGTCAAACCCGGTGAAGTGGTGCTGCTCGAAAACTGCCGCTGCAACAAGGGCGAGAAAAAAGACAACGAAGAGCTGGCCCAGAAAATGGCCAAGCTCTGCGATGTTTACGTCAACGACGCCTTCGGTACGGCACACCGTGCCGAAGCCACCACGCACGGCATCGCTCGTTTTGCGCCCGTTGCCTGCGCCGGCATGCTGATGGGTGGCGAAATTGATGCCCTGGCCAAAGCCATTGAAAACCCGGCACGTCCCATGGTCGCCATCGTGGGGGGTGCCAAGGTCTCATCCAAGCTCGTGATCCTCAAATCACTGGCTGAAAAAGTCGATCAACTCATCGTCGGTGGTGGTATCGCCAATACTTTCCTGCTGGCTTCGGGTCACCGCATTGGTGAATCGCTGGCCGAACCGGAACTGGTCAAAGAAGCGCAGGCCATCATGGACATGATGAAAGCCCGTGGCGCCGAAGTGCCGCTGCCGGTTGACGTGGTCGTGGCCGATGAAGTCTCTGCCCTCGCCCGTGCCAACAAGATTCCCGTGGATGAGGTCTCGGCTCATGACCGTATCCTCGACGTGGGCCCCAAAACAGCCGCACGCCTCTCCGAAATCATCGCGCATGCTGGCACCATTATCTGGAACGGCCCGGTTGGTGTCTTCGAGCATGACCAGTTTGCCGGTGGTACCAAAATGATGTCATCGGCGATTGCTCATTCCGATGCCTTCTCGATCGCCGGTGGCGGCGATACGCTGGCCGCCATCGCCAAGTTCAACATTGCCGATGATGTGGGTTACATCTCGACGGGCGGCGGCGCATTCCTTGAATTCCTCGAAGGTAAAACCCTGCCAGCCATCGCAGCCCTCGAAGCCCGCGCTAACGGCTAAGTCCAACACCAAGGCCAAAGGATCCCCATGCTCCGCAGCACCAAGATCGTTGCCACCCTCGGCCCTGCCAGCTCATCGCCAGAGGCCCTAGGCGCCCTGATCGCTGCCGGCGTGGATGTGGTTCGCCTGAACTTCAGCCATGGCACGGCCGACGACCATCGTGCCCGCGCCAGACTCGTCCGTGAACTGGCACAGCAATACCGGCGTCCAATCGGCATTCTGGTGGATCTGCAAGGCCCGAAGATTCGCGTTGGCAAATTCGCTGACGGCAAAATCACCCTGACCAAAGGGGACACGTTTATTCTGGATGCCGCCTGTACACTGGGCAGCCAGGAGCGCGTGGGTCTTGATTACCCTGAGTTACCCAATGACGTGCATGCCGGTGATGTCCTGTTACTGGATGATGGTCGTGTCGTCCTGCATGTGACTACCGTTAATGGTCCCGAAATTCACACCAAGGTCCACGTCGGCGGTTCACTGTCGAACAACAAAGGCATCAACCGTAAAGGCGGGGGGCTCTCTGCCCCGGCGCTGACCGACAAAGACAAAGCCGACATGGTCACGGCGGCTGAAATCAACGCCGACTATCTGGCGATCTCTTTCCCACGCGAAGCAGCCGACATTCATTTGTCGCGCGAGCTCATGAAAAAGGCCGGTGGCAAATCCCTGATCATTGCCAAGATCGAGCGTACCGAAGCCATTGAGAACCTTGCCGAAATTCTGGAAGCGTCTGATGGCATCATGGTGGCCCGAGGCGACCTGGGCGTCGAGGTCGGCGATGCTGCCGTGCCCTCGCTGCAGAAACGTATGATCCGTATGGCGCGCGAGATGAACAAGCTCGCCATCACCGCCACGCAGATGATGGAATCGATGATCAGCTCACCGATCCCGACCCGCGCCGAGGTTTCCGATGTCGCCAATGCCGTTTTGGATGGCACCGATGCCGTCATGCTTTCGGCCGAAACCGCCAGCGGCCAGTACCCGGTGGAAACCGTGGAGGCCATGTCCCGCATCTGTCTGGAAGCCGAGCGTACCTACCCGGTGATGCTGGAAAGTGAGTTCCTCGACCGTGTTTTCACGCGGGTCGATCAATCGATTGCCATGGCCGCCATCTGGACGGCGCATCACCTCAAAGTTAAAGCGATTGCCGCACTTACCGAATCGGGGGCCACCGCGCTGTGGATGAGCCGCCTTAATTGTGGCGTGCCCATTTTTGCGCTGACACCCGATGAAAGTTCGCGCAACCGCATGACACTGTTCCGTGATGTGTACCCGATGCTGATGCCACGCAGCCAACCGGATCGCGACATGATGCTGGCCGATGCCGAAACCGTACTACTGGATCAGGGCGCTGTTGAACGTGGCGACCTGGTCGTCATGACCATCGGTGAACCCATCGGCACCCCCGGCGGCACCAACACGCTCAAGATTGTTCATGTCGGGGATCACGCCACCCCCGATCTCACCGGTTAACTCTGAAACATTTCACCCGGCACCTTGCCCAACGGAGATTCCTATGTCCCTCGTCTCGCTGCGCCAACTGCTTGATCACGCCGCCGAACATAACTACGGCCTGCCCGCATTCAACGTCAACAATATGGAGCAGGTCTGGGCCATCATGGAAGCCGCGAAGAGGCTGGATGCGCCGGTGATCATGCAAGCCTCGGCGGGCGCCCGCAAATATGCCGGCGAGCCCTTCCTGCGCCACCAGATCCTGGCCGCACTGGAAGCCTACCCGGAGATTCCGGTGGTCATGCACCAGGATCATGGCCAGAGCCCAGCCGTCTGTATGGGTGCCATCCGTTCCGGCTTCTCGTCAGTGATGATGGACGGCTCGCTCAAGGAAGACGGCAAGACTGTTGCCTCCTTCGAATACAACGTCGACGTGACCCGCAAGGTCGTTGAACTGTCGCACAGCATCGGCGTCTCGGTTGAAGGAGAACTCGGCGTGCTCGGCTCACTGGAAACCATGACCGGCGACAAAGAAGACGGCCACGGTGCCGAAGGCAAGATGACCATGGAGCAGTTGCTCACCGATCCGGATCAGGCTGCTGACTTCGTCAAGGCCACCCAGTGCGATGCCCTGGCCATTGCCATTGGTACCAGCCACGGTGCCTACAAGTTCACCAAGAAGCCCACCGGCGACATCCTCGCCATCTGGCGCATCAAGGAAATCCACGCCCGCATCCCGAACACCCACCTGGTCATGCATGGTTCGTCGTCCGTGCCACAGGAACTGCTGGCCGAAATCCGTGAGTTCGGTGGCGACATGAAAGAAACCTACGGTGTACCCGTGGAGGAAATCCAGGAAGCCATCAAGCATGGCGTGCGCAAGATCAACATCGACACCGACATCCGCCTGGCCATGACCGGGGCAATCCGTCGCTTCTTTGTTGAGCACCCGAGCAAGTTCGACCCGCGCGAATACCTCAAGCCGGCGCGTGAAGCCGCCATGAAGGTGTGCGAAGCCCGCTTCGAAGCCTTTGGTTGCGCCGGCCAGGCGAGCAAAATCAAACCGATCAGTCTCGACAAGATGGCTGAAAAGTACGCCAAGGGCGAACTTAATCAAGTTGTCCGTTAATTTTTTCCGGTAATCCTTATGTCTCAAGCCCTGTTCGAATCGACCATCCAGAGCCTGCCCCTGATCGCCAAGGGGAAGGTGCGCGATATCTACGCCGTGGGCGATGACAAGTTGCTCGTCGTCAGCAGCGACCGCTTGTCGGCATTCGATGTGATTCTCCCGGACCCGATTCCGGGTAAGGGCAAAGTGCTCACGCAAACCGCCAGCTTCTGGTTCAAGAAACTGGCGAACATTGTGGCCACGCACAGCACCGACATCGACCCGGAAACGGTGGTTGCCGAGAACGAGCGCGCCCAGGTGCGCAATCGTGCGGTAGTCGTGAAGCGTCTGCGCCCGCTGCCGATTGAAGCTGTTGTCCGCGGTTACATCATCGGTTCGGGCTGGAAAGACTATCAAGACACCGGTGCCGTCTGCGGCATCAAACTACCGGCTGGCCTCAAGCAGGCCGACAAGCTGCCGCAACTCATCTTTACGCCGGCCACCAAGGCCGCAGTCGGCGACCACGACGAAAACATTTCCTTCGAGCAGGCGCAGGCGCATTGCGACAAGGAATTGAACCCCCTACTCCAGGGCACAGGCAAAACCGGTTCCAAACTGGTCACCGAAGCCCGTGATGCCGCGTTTGCCCTCTACCAGGCTGCTGCCGACTATGCCGCCACCAAGGGCATCATCATCGCCGACACCAAGTTCGAATTCGGCATCGACGACAAAGGCACGCTGCACCTGATCGACGAAATCCTCACACCGGATTCATCACGTTTCTGGCCAGCCGATGCCTGGAAGCCGGGTAGCAACCCGCCGTCCTACGACAAACAATATGTCCGCGACTATCTGGAAACACTGGACTGGAATAAAAAGGCCCCCGGCCCCACATTACCCCAAGAGGTGATTGAACAAACGGCTGCTAAGTACCACGAAGCCTTTGAAAAGCTCACCGGACAGAAGGTCACCGAGTAATTTCTCCGGAAACACAACAAAAACAACACAGGAAGCCCCGACATGAATCCACTCCTCGATTTTGCGGGGCTTCCCCGCTTTGACGCCATCCAGCCGACCGATGTACAACCGGCCATCAGCCAACTGCTCACCGAATCACGGGCCGAAATCGAGCGTCTGCTGGATGCCAAAGTACCGGCCACCTGGAACGACTTCGCGCAACCCATGCAGGATAGCCTGGAGCGCTTATCGCGCGCCTGGGGCATCGTCGGCCATTTACACAGCGTTAACGACATTCCGCCCTGGCGCGAAGCCTACAATGCCCTGCTGCCTGAAGTCACCCGCTTCTACGCCGAATTGGGGCAGAACCTCGAACTCTTCAAACGCTATCAGGCCATGGCGGCCAGCGCCGAATTCGCCAAGCTAAGCCCGGCGCGTCAACGCATCTTGCAGAATGAGATCCGTGATTTCCGTCTTTCAGGCGCCGAATTGCCCGATAGCGAGAAGCCACGTTTCCAGGCGCTGCAGGAACGTCTATCGCAATTGGCCGCTAAGTTCTCGGAGAACCTACTCGACGCCACAAACGCCTTTCATCTGGACTTGACCCACGAAGCCGAACTCGACGGCTTGCCTGCTGATGTTCAAGCTGCCGCAAAAGCCGCAGCTGAAAAAGCGGGTATCCCCGGCTGGCGTTTCAGCTTGCACGCGCCTTCGTACCTGCCGGTGATGCAATACGCCAGCCACCGCCCACTGCGTGCCCAGATGTATCGCGCTTATGCCGTGCGCGCCAGTGAGTTTGCCGACTGCGCCAGCAAACCCGAATGGAATAACGCCGCGTTGATCGATGAGATTCTCAAGCTGCGCTCAGAAATGGCGCAGATGCTCGGCTACCAGAACTATGCCGAAGTGTCGCTGGTGCCCAAGATGGCCGAGAACGTGCCGCAGGTGATGGCCTTCCTGCGTGACCTCGCACAACGTGCCAAACCCTACGGGGCAGCCGACCTCGCTGAACTCACCACCTTCGCCAAAACCAAACTCGGCTTTGAGACCGTTGAGCCCTGGGATATCGCCTACATCTCCGAGAAACTCAAACAGGCCCGTTACAGCTTTTCAGATGACGAAGTCAAACAGTACTTCCCGGAGCCCAAGGTCCTAGGGGGGCTGTTCAGTGTTATCGAACGCCTGTTTAGTGTGCAAATCACGCCGGATAAGGCACCCGTCTGGCACCCGAGCGTGCGCTTCTTCCGCATCACCCAGAACAGCCAGCTCATCGGCCAGTTCTATCTGGACCTCTACGCCCGCGAAGAAAAGCGCGGCGGCGCCTGGATGGACGAAGCACTCACCCGTCGTCGCATTGCTTCTGGGATCCAGACACCCGTGGCCTACCTCAACTGCAACTTCCCGGCACCGGTGGGTGATAAGCCCGCCACCTTCTCGCACGATGATGTGATCACCCTCTTCCATGAAACCGGTCACGGCCTGCATCACCTGCTGACCCAGGTAGAAGACCTCGCCGTCTCCGGCATTCACGGCGTGGAGTGGGACGCTGTGGAGCTCCCCTCACAATTTATGGAGAACTTCTGCTGGGAATGGTCGGTACTGCAAGGCATGACCGGCCATGTGGATACCGGCGAACCGTTGCCACGTGGGCTCTACGACAAGATGCTGGCCGCCAAGAACTTCCAGAGCGGTCTCTTCACCCTGCGTCAGCTGGAATTCGCGCTGTTTGATCTGCTCATCCATAGCGATGCAACCTGCGGCACCCCGATCATGACTGTGCTCAACACCGTCCGCCAGGAAGTCGCCGTCATTCACCCACCGGCCTGGCATCGCTTCCCCAATAGCTTCTCGCACATCTTCGCCGGAGGTTATGCGGCGGGCTATTACAGCTACAAGTGGGCCGAAGTGCTCTCGGCGGATGCCTTCGCCGCGTTTGAAGAAAGTGGCAATCCAGTCGACCCTGTTACCGGTGGCCAGTTCCTCAAGGAAATCCTGTCGGTGGGCGGCTCGCGCCCGGCCATTGAATCCTTCCGCGCCTTCCGTGGCCGTGATCCGCAGGTCGATGCTTTACTGCGTCACAGTGGCATGACGGCTGAAACAGCCTAAATCATCTTTAAAACGGATATCTGATCGATGGAAACCTTAGCCTCGCCTCACACACTTGAACTGATTCCGTTCTTCAAGAATTTACCCTTGGGCATCTTTGGTCTGCTCTCAGCACTGTGGATCAATGTGTTTTTTCTCCGCCGGATTACGATCAACTTTGAGATTCGTGGCCGGATCTGCCTGAACCGAAACCGTCCCACGGGGGTCTTTCATCATTACTTTGCGGCCATCACCTACCTCATGGTGGTTCAAATTCTGGTGATCGTTCTGTGGGGCGTGGCACTCAACGGTTTGTCGCTCATCAAAGACCCCTTAGAAGCCATTATGTTTGCGGGCAGCTGTTACACCACCATGGGTATTGTCACAGAGGTCATGCCTACGGGTTGGAAGTTTATCGCCATTGTGATTGCCCTCTCGGGACTGTTTGCCGTTGCACTTGCCACATCTTCGATGATCAACATGTCGGTTCTGTTCCGAAGAGCCTGGCTCATCAAACACGCACAAAGAATCGAAGCCATTCTGCAGCGGGAAAATATCGAAATCCCTGACTTCATGTCGGTTCAAGAGACCATTAAAGTCAAAGCTGAAATCAAGACAACGGAAACACCGCGCACATGAGCCTCATCAAGTTTCACTCCCCCACCCAGGGCAGCGTCATCATGTTTGGCGAAAATGCCCAGACCCTACTCGACACCCTCGGCTTATCCAACAAGGGAGAAATGAGCACGGCCCAGCTCCCGGCCTATCTGGAGCGCCTCAAAACGGCCATCGAAGCCGATAAAGTCACCAACCCGGTCATCTGGCCGGAAGAGTTGAATGCCGAAGAAGACATGAACGCGCCGGTCATCGTGCGCTTTTCACAGCGGGCTGCGCCTATGGTGCAGCTGATGACGCGTTGTATCAGCGCCACCGAGCCCATTAGCTGGTAATACGCACTCCGAAAGGCAACCCACCTGCCTCGGCCATGAGGCGCTCTACCATTGGCAGCAGATCCAGATTGCAGGAATCCGCCAAAAGGGCCGCACGGGTGCGAAGTTCACTCTCACCCAGACACTGGGTATCAGCACCAGCCGCAAGGGCAATCATATTGCCCCCCGGAGTTTGCGGCAGAAAACAAACCCGCCCCTCAAAAGCTGCATTCAGCGTCAGGCCGGTTTCCAGAAACCTCGGGCTACGACTCAACAGATTGGTCACCAGCAACCCACCCGGGTTCAAATGCGTAAGACAGCTCTGATAGAAAGCCGTTGATTCAAGACTGCCGGTCTTGGCATCGGCATCGTAGCCATCCACCAGGATCAAATCAAAACACTGAGTCGCTTCTGCCAACCAACCAGCCCCCTCGCCAATCTCAATCATCAAACGCTCAGACAGTGACGGCAGTTGAAACATCTGCTGCGCAGCACTCACTACGGCAGGTGACAACTCCACCACCGTTTGGCGGGCATCCGGCAAATACCGGTGAATAAAACGGGTCAATGATCCGGCCCCCAGGCCAATCTGCAGAATTGACACCGGCATGGCCGGCCACTTTGGCGACAACAGCAGCGCTGCCATCATATCCCGCGTATAGGCCAGTTCCAGATCCCAGGGACGATTAACGCGCATGGCTCCCTGCACCCAGTCAGAGCCAAAGTGTAGGGTGCGGATACCGCGGGCTTCACGACTCTCTATGGGAAAAGACATATGGAACAATTCACCCGAAATAACGAACCAGATACAGCAATGTTAGACTGAACCATCTTATTGTCCAGCAGAACCGCCATGGCAAAAAATGCGAAGCCCTCAGATCCACTGAACAAGCTTGATAAGCGCATCACCAACCGAGAGTTTAAACTGCTCCTCAAGCCACGAGGGTTGGATCGCCGACATCGCATTACTGAATTGCAAACGGAAATCCACAACCTCTGCGAGGAAAGTGGTCTGCTATTTACTGCCCCTGAAACCATCAACAGCGGCATGCGTAATATTTATTTTGTCGACACACTCGATAATGCTTTCCTGCGAAACAAGCTCATTATGCGGGTACGAGAATCACGCAAAGAAGCCTGGACAGATGACTGGTGCGAAGTGACTTTTAAATGCCGCTCGGAAGATATCGACCGGGCCTGGCAACTTAACCCGATCCCTAAAACAGACTACCCATTCCGCATACGTTTTAAAGAAGAAATCCTCAAAGATGGTCCAATTGGCTCTATACGCCGATTGTATTCTCATAACGTAATCCTCGACCAGGTCGCTACTATCGACCGCATACCTACCCGCAAGCTCTCTGCACTAGTCCCAATTTTCCCCGGTTTAGCCGAGGTTAACCTCCCCTTCGATCAGAAATTGCGTATTGTAGGTAACGCCAAAAACAAAGTGCTTGAAGCCTGTGTCACCCTGGGCAATATCGCATTCTCAAGCAACGTACATGCCCATTGCGAAATCGCCATCTGGTTTCATACCGTCGGCGAACCCATGATTGGCGAACTGGCCTTTGCCTACAGTGTGCATAAAAGCAATCGGAAAGATATCGAAGTCCATCGTCTTGCTGACGAATTCTTCAAAAAACTCCAGCAGTTTTTCGCCAAAGACATCGCCCTGGGCACCACTAAAACCGCAATGATGTATGGCAGCAAAGAATAGTCCTGAACTGCCAAAGATCTCATTACACCAGATCTTCTGGCAATTCTTTGTTGTAGGCGCTATTAGCTTTGGCGGCGGTATCGTCGCGTATTTAAAAGAACTCCTCGTTACACGCTATCGATGGATCGACAACGACGAATTCATCGTCATGCTCTCGATCAGCCAGACTATGCCTGGTTTAAATTCAGTCAACATTGCCATCCTCATGGGAGACCGCTTACGTGGTGCTCTTGGCGCCTGGGCTGCAAGCATAGGCCTGCTACTCCCCGGTGCCGTGATTGTCTTAAGCATTGGCCTGCTCTACAGCCTTAATAGTAACCACCCCATGGCCAATCATGTACTGGGTGGAATTGCGGCAGCAGCCGCTGCACTGCTCGCGATAGTGACCTGGAACCTGGGCGAGCGCACCTTTAAAAAGCGCAAATCTCTCGCGCTGCTGGTGCTAACTTTCGTGCTGATGAGCATCCTCAAATGGCCGCTTTATCTGGTACTGGTCACCTTGCTGCCGCTCGCACTATTTATTTACAGACCGTCAGAGTCACATCAACAAAGAGACATTTCATGACAACCTGGATACAACTTGCCAGTGTTTTTTCCATGCTGTCGTTACTCGCAGTAGGCGGTGGTTCTGCCGTGCTGCCAGAAATGCAGAACCTGCTTCACCAGCAATTCAACCTCTCTCAAACCGAATTTGTACACGCCTATAGCGTCGGGCAGCTTGCACCCGGCCCCAATATGCTAGCCGTGCTCATCATGGGCGAGATGATCGATGGTCTGATGGGTGCACTTATCGTTGCGCTGGCCTTTTTCATACCTTCCAGCATTCTCTGTCTTTATGCAGGTCGGCTCTGGACACGCATTGGCGATACGCCCTGGCGACATTCCCTGCAACAAGCGCTGGAACCGATTTCCATAGGCCTAATGTGTTCAGGTGTCTACACCATTGCCAAAGAAGCACTCGTCAACTGGCAATCCTGCGCCATAGCCCTTGTTGTGGGGCTACTTTTGCTCAAATCCAAAATCAACCCCGTCATACTCATCATGGCCGCAGGCATTACAGGATGGCAAATTGCCTATCTGCATTAACCAATAAAATTCTTAATAGCCAAAACCTTTATTTACGCCTGTACAAATGGATTACGCTGGCCTTCTTGCGCACATTTTCAGCCAGCACTAACAAAAAGCCGACCACTCGGGTCGGCTTTTTGAGACGCATCTCAACTTAGCTACCAATTACCCCGCCATCATCTTTGGTGATAATCAGGGTTGCCGAGCGCGGCAGCGCAGCCCCACCCTCTGGCCAATGGCTATTACCGCCTTCGCCCGGGTGCTGAATGTTGATAAACAGGGTTTTGCTATCCGGTGTAAATGTCAGGCCGGTCACTTCACACTCCTTCGGTCCTACGAGGAAACGACGTATTTCCTTGGTGGACGGGTCCGCCGCCAACATCTGATTGTTGCCCTGGTTGGCGTAATCACCACTATTGCTGTACTTACCATCTGTCTGGATCCAGAGGCGACCGAACTGGTCAAAACCCAGACCATCCGGGCTGTTGAAGGTGTTATCGGCGGTCACATTGCTGCTACCTGCATTCAGAGTGCCCTTATTAGCCGTAACTGTCGGGTTACCGGCCAAAACAAACAAATCCCAATCGAACGTCAAAGCGGCTGCATCATTACCGGTTTCGCGCCAGTGCACAATCTGCCCGTAAATATTCTTAGCACGGGGATTCGGATCGTCTGTCGTGGTTCTGCCCGAGTTGTTGGTCATCGTCGCGTAGACCTCGCCCGTGGTCGGGTGAACAGCAACCCACTCCGGACGGTCCATCTTCGTAGCACCAACGGCGTCAGCCGCCAAACGGGTATTCACCAGAATTTCAGCTTGGCTGGCAAACCCGGACAACAGTGTATTGCTGGTTGTCAAAGGAATCCACACACCGGTGCCCATCATGTCGCCTGTGGCAGCACCACTGTTAAACTTGGCAACGTACAGCGTACCCGAATCCAGCAGATCACGATTGTTAGCCGCGTTACCGGCAATATATTTACCCGTTGAGACAAACTTGTAGACGTAGTCGTTGGCTTCATCGTCACCCATGTAGACAACGACGCGACCATCGGTATTGATGCGATAGGCAGCGTTCTCGTGCTTAATACGGCCCAATGCAGTGCGCTTCTTCGGTGTCGAGGTCGGATCAAACGGGTCAATCTCTACAATCCAACCAAACCGGTTGGATTCATTCGGCTCTTTCTTGTAGTCGAAACGGTCATGGAATACCTCCCAACCATAACCCGTTGTTCCAGATGTGATGCCGTAACGTTTTTGGGCGGCGGAACGGCCATCCACCGAAGGATCAACTGTTGTCCCAAAGTTGTTGTTCCAGTTTTCTTCGCAGGTCAGATAAGTACCCCACGGTGTAAAGCCGTTACCGCAGTTATTGATGGTGCCGAGCACCTGGGTACCTGTTGCATCTGCAGTGGTTTTCAAGAGCGCATGTCCCGCTGCAGGGCCCGTCAAGGTCATTAAGGTCGCTGAAGTAATACGACGGTTGTACTTTGAATCGAGGACCACATTCCATTTACCCGCGGTACGCTTGATGTGAATAACCGAGCAACCCCAGGCATTAATGGCCTTGTTAACACGATCCAGCGTGTTGGCTGGCGCAGCAGTGGCACCGAAAAGTGTCAGATAGTTTTTGTAGTCTGGTGACACGGTGGTGCTGTACTCGTGGTTCATCACCAGCAAGCCTTCGTCACTGGTTTTGCCATCCATCGAGAAAAAGTGAATGCCATCATGGTTATCACCAACCTGACGCAACTGGTCTGCAGCGGTCTCGCTACCATCACCCTTCCAGGTTGAACCCGCCCCGCTGCTGAACAATGGTGTGCCCCAAGGCACAAATGGCGTCGCGGTGTAGCCCTTGGCAACACTCACGCCATCACCCGTATAGGCCGCAACCGCACCATAGCCCAGCGTAGACTGGGTTGCCGGTGCCGTGCTTGAGCTACTGCCACCGCCACATGCTGCTAAGCCGCCCGAGAGAAATGTCAACGCCGCTGCGCCGACCCCGGTCTTGATGAAGCCGCGACGGGTCATGACACGCTGAACCACTGTTTGAAAGTGTTCATTGTCGCTTAGGTTGGACGGCAGGTCGTTGTTATCGATCGGGTTACCCATGAAAGCACTCCTTTGTGCACGATGATTGATCAGATGGCTTTTGAACCACGCAAGGCATAACCCTAAAAAAGACGTGTTACGGTTTGTAGATGGTTTTTTTAATTTTTTTTGACAGCCGGCCGCTTTACGATTTGGATCATGAGGTGCAGTCTCCGATAAAGGTTGTTAGAATCAAACAAGATCACTTTCAAATGGCGCTTATGAAACCTCTTCTCTCCCGCTTACAACGTCGAAATGCTTCAGCAGGATTCACCCTGATCGAAATCATGGTCGTTATCGTGATCATTGGTATTCTGGCCACGCTGGTCGTTCCCAAGATCATGGGGCGGCCTGATGAAGCCCGAGTGGTTTCGGCCAAGCACGACGTTGCCACCCTGGTGCAAGCCCTGAAGCTCTACAAGCTAGACAACGGCCGCTATCCGAGCACAGAACAAGGGCTCAACGCACTCGTGGTCAAACCTTCGAGCGATCCGGCACCCATGAACTGGAAAGTTGGTGGTTATCTGGATAAGCTGCCACAAGACCCGTGGGGACATCCGTATCAGTACACGAACCCCGGTACACATAACAACGAGATTGACGTATTTAGTCTTGGTGCCGACAGTAAACCCGGTGGCAAAGACAACGATAGCGATATCGGCAACTGGTAAGTCCCTTGCATCGCAAATCCCGCGGCTTTACGCTGATCGAGCTGCTGGTTGTTATTGTGATTGTTGCCATGCTGGCCGGTTTGGCCAGCTTGGCGCTGCCGAATCGTGAAGGCCAGCAATGGAAATCCGGCCTGGAGCGACTAACAGCGACGCTTAACTTTGCCCAGGATGAAGCTCTAAGCCGTGGCAGCCCTTTATGGGTGGTTGTCGATCAGCGAGGCTGGCGATTCTTCCGGATCGACCGCTTTGAAAATGCGCAACCGCTGAACCAACCTGAAGCCTTTGCACCGGTTGCCTGGGAAATCCCGCTCAAAACCAGTCCTCAAGAACTGAAATTAGGTGATGACGCCTATCCGGAACCAAAAAATCTGATGTTCAGTTATGAGCAGCAACGCGCTCTGATTGCTCGGGATCGTTTTGGCCGTTTTCATCTGGAGATGACACAGTGACCGGGGCACGGCGACGGCGCCCTTCTTCAGGCGGGATGGCACTGATTGAGGTGCTGGTTGGTATGGCGATTCTGGCCATTGTCCTTATTGCCGCCATGCGCGCACTGAGCAGTGATACCGATACGCAGCAGGCGGTGATGACCCGAAGTCTGGCGCTCATAAGCGCCGACAACACTCTGAACGAACTCTACATGCAACAGGCCTGGCCGGAAGTTGGCACGCGCAGCTTGCCCTGCCCTCAAGCCAATCTGCCGCTGCTCTGTGAGCAGAAGGTTTCCAACAGCGCCAACCCGAACTTCAAACGCATCGACATTACCGTCTATCTTGATGATGGTGCCAAAACGGAAAACCGGACAAAACTGGCCTGGCTTACGGCACTGCTGCCAAATACTCGCGGTGGTAATTTCTGATGCCCGCTAATAGAACCAGACAAAGCGCCCGGGGCTTTACCCTCATCGAAATGATGGTGGCTTTGGTCATCATGGCCATCATCGGGCTGATGGCTTGGCGCGGCCTGGACGGCCTGGTACGTGGCAAAGAGCGCCTGGAGGCGCATGCTGCACAGCAACGTGACCTCCAATACGCCCTCACCCTCCTGGATCGGGACTGCCTGTCGATGGTGGTGACGGATGATCAGGTCGCCCAACCGGTCGCACTGGGCAGCCGGAGTGTCTGGTGGCTACGTCATGATGCAAACGGCACAATACCGGCCTGGCAACTGGTCGGGTATCGGCAACAGACCGATGGACTCTACCGACTCTTATCACCGGTCTTCCCGAACCGGGACAAAGCTGCCGAAGCCTGGCGCAGCCTGACAACGGCACCGGATGCCGGTTTCGGTCAGGCGGATCTGCAGTTAATCAGCAGCCAGATCGTGCGCCAGGATGTCACCGTCTTGTCAGACGCTCCGAATAAAACATCGCCCGTCAAAGGCCTCAAAATCCGCTGGAACCTGGCGGCTAATCAACCGGGCAATGAGCAGGCGGTCACCCGGATTTGCCTGGCAGGAGGTTTCCGTTGAGGCCGCAGCCGCAAACCCGTCAAAAGGGATCTGCCACCCTGACCGCCATGATTGTCATGGTCCTGGCAACCATCATTCTCGCCAGTCTGATCTGGCAACAGCACCTGTCAATCCGCCAATTGGAGTATCAGCGGGATCGTCGCCAGGCGGAATGGCTACACATTTCAGCCACGGATTTCGCGCGCTTTGTTCTGGCTGAAGACAGCCGTGCCACGGGCAACGATCACCTCGGGGAGCCCTGGGCAATTCCTCTGGCCGACACGAAAATTGCCGATTTTTTACGCGGCATTGATATCCCGCAGGAAATCAGACACGTATCCCTTGTGGGTCAGGTCACTGATGCGCAGAGCCGCTTTAACCTGAATAGCCTGGTGGATGGTGGGGGCCAGACCAATGCACAAGCCCTGGCGGTGTTTCAACGGCTGTTGGAAAATAGTGGCACGGACCGGACTCTGGCACTCACGGTTGCCAATTATCTGAGCAAATCCGGATTTCGTTTCCGTGATATCAACGAACTGACGGGTTTCGGCGGTTTCACCGAAGCAACAGTCCGGCGGCTACGCCCAAATCTGGTTGCTTTGCCAGATGCCACCATGATTAACGTCAACACCGCAACGCCAGACGTCCTGAGAGCGTTATTTCAAGGAATGAGCGCTGGCCAGGCCACCTCATTTGCGGCAGCTCGCCTAGAAACGCCTCTGAAATCAGCCATCGAGGTCAATAACCTACTGACTCGGCTTGGTGTCAGTCAGTCAGGTGAAACAAAACTCATTGATACGAAAAGTAGTTTTTTTATTACACGTTCCGAAGTTCGGTTTGGAGAGGCCTTGTATGTGGGACAATCCATCTTGCGCCGAGCTGCCGGTCCAGCATCACCAGGTAACGCTTCAACCCTCACACAAATCATCAGCACCCGCTTCTATAGTACGTTGAAAGAATGAGCCGACTGCTGCTTATCTATTGCCCGATCAACCCGAGGACCCTGAATCCCACAGGCGGTGTTGATATCGACTTCGCCTCCCCCACGGAAGGCTTTCGGTGGTGCTTGGTTGAAGCGGGAAACCGGGTTAGCGGCGGTGAGGGCCCGGTGGGTAGCATGCCTTTTGCTGACGAGGCCTTGATCCTGCTCCCCACGGTTGATGTCCGTTTGATTCACACACGCCTGCCGTTGATCAGCGGCAAGAAACTCGACTCACTGTTGCCGACACTGGCAGAGCCTTTTCTCATTGATCAGCGCACCCCGTTACGCTACCAGGCATTGCCCCCACAACCCGGGGCGAGTGGCATTGAACGGACGATCGTTGTCACCAGTGCCTCCTGGATGTCTTGGCTGGAAACTCAGCTGGCTGATCTGCCCGTGCGTAGCATTCGCATGATTCCTGACTGTCTGCTGCTACCCGAGCCAGCAGCCGACTCACCCACACTATTGACACTCTCCGACCCTATCGGCCCATTGATGGCAATGGCCGTTCGGGAAGGGTACGACTGGGGCTCCGGCTGGATCGAAGCGTTCGACGCCAGCACCAGCGACACCAGCGCCTTTGATTGGACATGGGTGGTGCCTCAGGCCGCGGCCTGGATCGCGCAAAAAACCGGCATCAATCTAATACGCCAGGCCCCCTCAAAACCCAAAGCCCAACGCACGCGACAAAAGGTACGCTGGCAGCCGCAAGTTACATGGTCTCTGTGGCGTAAACCGCTCAAACTGGCTGCGTACACCGGGGCGATCTATCTTGCCGGCAGCATCGTGTATCTGGCCGCGTTAGGTTTAAGTCACTGGCGCTGGAATAAGGTGACGGAAGAGGCCGCACGCCAGAATCTGGTCAATCCGGTCACCAACCATTCAGCGGTGTTGCCCACGTATATTCAGCAAGCCACTCAGAAAATTCATGCAAACGGCAAAGATACCGGCGGTGACTTCATCCCGATGGCCGCCAGTCTGCAGGCGCTGCTCTCAGCCTATCCGGAGGGGTTGCTGGAAAACCTGGTGTATCAACCCGATGGCATGCGCTTCCGTCTACGCAATATGAGCGCCACGCCCGATGCGGATAAGCTGCTGCAACGGGCTCGCACACTAGACATGGCCGTTGTCGCGCTCGGCCGCAATGAATACCAACTCCTGCCATATGCCGGAGTTAGTTCATTACATGGGCAAGAGGCCCGCCCATGAATCTACGTCAGCAGCTTCAACAGGCTCGCGAGCGTCTGAGCATTCTTGGCCGGCAAAGTGCCGCCGCCTTGCAACGTGCCAGAACCCAGCAGGTTGATTTTAATGACATCAAGCGCAGCATGGCGCGCCTGTTCGCCAACCTGCAGCAGCGACTTCGGCAAAAGCCATCGTTTTCTATGGCACAGGTCCGTCCCTGGATGCATCAGCACGGACGTCAACTGGCCATCACCGCCGGGTTACCCCTGCTCGGCCTAGTTTTGTTACTGATTGTGCATCAGCAAATCAACCACCTGAGCACCAGCCTGGCGCTCAAACCCGCCCAGCTAACCGCCATCGAATCACTAGTTCAGGATAGCAAGAGTCACAATGCCAACCCGTCGATAGCGCCGCCACTGACCGACAACGACCTGGAAACGATGCGCGTCATTCTGCAAAACCGAGGAATCAATACCAATATCCTCCGCCTCAACCTGGATCAAGGCGTACGTATCGAGCTTCAGGCGGAACAGGTGCCGTTTGGCCAGTGGGTATCTTTTCTTGAAGAAATCGCCAAACGCTGGCAGGTCTACCCGATTCAACTCACGCTTCAGGCCAGCGAACAACCGGGCAGCGTCACAGTCCGCGGCACGCTGCAGCAAAGTCAGGCAACGCCATAATGGGCTTGAAACTCGAGCAAACTGAAACACCACGCTGGATCTACGGGATTGGCATCATCCTGGTGATCATCGTGGTTGTCATCTGGCAATTACCTGCACGCTGGGTACTTTCATCCGTGGGTACACTCACCCAATGCAAAGTGCTCGTTGACAGTCCATCCGGCAGCATCTGGCAAGGCAGTGCAGCCATAGGCTTTTCCGAACCGGCGCTCGACGGCAAAGGTTGTCGACCCGCACTGGCCATCACGGAGCGTCTACACTGGCAGATGTCTTGCCAGGCTTTCAATCCGGGTTGCCAGTTGAGCATCGAGACCCCGGCGCTGAGCAAACCCTTAAAGATTTACCTGGGGCTCAACGAGGTTCGCGTGCAGGACAATGAAGCCCGACTGCCGGCAGAAATGCTCGAAGTCCTTGGTGCCCCCTGGACACTGCTGCACCCACGAGCACAACTGCACGCCCGCTGGACCGATCTCACCGTCGGAAAAAACACCGGCAACGGCAGCATTCGGGTCAGCATGCATGATCTGATCAGCCCGATCAGCCAGATTCAGCCCTTGGGCAGTTACGATGTTCTGGCTGATCTGACCGCCGAAGGGATCAGCTACGTGCTCAGCACCAGCAAGGGCCCGTTGCTTCTACAGGCACAGGGTACCTTCGGCCCGCGCGGCGTCAACGGTCAGGGCGATGCCAGTGCGACACCGGAAATGAAAGAAGCGCTGACCGGTCTACTGAACCTGATCGGTAAACGGCAGGGCGACACCTACCGCCTCACGTTTTAGACCAGGTTGCCGAGCACCGGCCCATGCTTATTTGGGTGCAGACGCGTTATTCTGTATCGACCACATAAAATCCGTCTTGGTAAAGGGTGCAAATTCTGGCCCGTTAAAGTTTATCGGATTTCGGTAATGCGGCGGATACGGCAGCGAGCTAATCGGAAACGCTGCATTCGTGCTTGCCACCCCCACGGTTGCCGTTCCATGGCAGGTCATGCAATTGCTGCTCAGGCCGGCAGGAATCGTTGGGGAGGTTTCAAGATACGGGTTGAAACAGACGCTCATCTGGTCACTGGTAGCCCCTTGCGTCTGATACCAGGTCGTGCACATCGCAAAATTACGCCACAAGCCTTTGACGTTATCAGTCATGTTCAGCTTATTACCCGGGAAATTATTAAGCGTGTCCGGACCAGGTTGCCACCAGTAAGTCTGCCAGACCCAATGTTTGATTTCCTTGGTACTGACATGCATGGCGACCAGGGCGGCATAATCACCGGCCGTCGCTGTGCCGCCTTGGGCCTTATTGAACTGTACCGCTTCATCGGCCGTCATTTTGAAGGTATATAGCGTCGACATCGGGGCATACAAATACTGTCCGGACACACAGCCGGGTGTCTCGCCGGATTGTCCGTTGTCGGTGTTCTGTCGATTAATCACACCTGCATGGATGTTCGGATCATACGGGACCGGCGGCGTACTTGCAGGCCCCGTGTTTGCCGGGTCAATCAGTACACAGGTTTTCCAGGTTTCTGGCGTGGGATTCTGCAGATTCCAGCTATCCGCCGGACCCCGCCACAACGGAATCGCCGTCAAACCCGTTGACTTGATATAGAGCATCACCGGTTTTGTCTCAATCGCGGCAGATCCTTGTACGCCCGCGCTTGAAGGGGTGTAAGGTGCTTCGATGATGGAGCGATCGGCAATGGGCGTAAACTGGGGCCAAGAGGCATTCAATGCCACCAAGTCCGAACCGTTCGTGTAGTCGTATAAAGCGCCATTCTGCGCATGGCGTTTAGCCAGAAAATTTGCAGCCGCCGGATTGTACTTATTGAACGACACCACTTGCGTATTATCTCGAGCAATGTTCAAGCCCTGACTTAAAAAATGGGCATGCTGATTCGGTGCTGCAAACTGACGCGTCGGCAAACTGAGAAGACCACAGGTTTTGCGATCAAAGACCTCTTCCGTACCGCACCACGTTTCCCATATTGGCAATGGTGCACCGTTATAGGACGAATCGGACACTGTCGTCATCCCTGCCCACAAACTCCAGGAATGCCGCCGCATTGCCACGACATCATTCTGGTCTGCATAGACCTGCAAGACACTTCTGACACCCGGATAGTCATATCCTGCGGGAATATCCTGCGGCACAACCAATCCACTCTGGCTGGGATTGGTATTATTGCTACTGCCGCCATCACCACATCCAGCAATTGCAGCAGCCATAGCCAACCACAATGTTTTTTTCAGGTGTGCGTTAAACATGCTTTGGGCTTTCATGAAGACATTCAAAGGATGAATTGAAGAATCACGGACTGCAATTTTTCAACAATCTTAGATAGTCAGCGACGCACTCTCAATGTTCCGTTACAAATTGTTACAAGCACCCGGTAACACGGAGACCACTCGATTAGCGAAGCTCGTAATGCAGGTGGGGGCCTGTTGAGCGCCCGGTGGAACCAACACTGGCAATCGCCTCACCTTTTACGACGCGCTGCCCCAGCTTCACATAGATGTCCTGCGCATGCGCGTAGCGCGAGACCATATTCACCCCCGGGTGGGCAATCTCGATCAGATGACCAAACTCATCATCCCAGGCCGCATGAATCACATAACCATCGCCGGTCGCAAGAATCGGCGTTCCCGGATAAGCACCATAATCCGTGCCGGCATGCCAGCTGCTTCTTCCGGTAAACGGATCCATTCGGTAGCCCGGTGCACTGGTGACCAGCGCCTGGTAAGGTAATGGATAACCGGTCGGCGAGGCCATCTGAAACTGTTGTAGCGTTGTCATCTGCTCGGATACGCGCTCCGAGTGCGAACGAATATCCAGAGACGCCAACTCCAGCTGGTGCAAACGGGTTGCAAAGGAGCGATCCGGCGGTGATAGAACCATCGTGGTTATCATCGGGCCGCCCTGACCGCCTTGCGCCTGCGGCATTATTACGGGTGCCTCCGGCATCGTAGTCGGCGCAGAGAGTGGCACAACACCTGCCGGCTGCCCCCCCGGCAATCCCGGTTGATCCTGCAGCATTTGCTGGCGCGTCGCATCCAGGCCTTTCAGCCGCGCATGCAACTCAGCCAGCTGAGCCTCCAGCTCTACCAGCTTGCGCTCGTACTGAGCCTCAGACAATGCACGTTGCTGTGTTGCCTCATCCAGGCCGAGCATTTCCAGAGTCCAGTTCGCCACCAGATTCAGAATCACCAGCAATGTGACCAGCACACTTAACCATTTGAACACGCGCCAAGGCGTGACCTCAATCTGGCGAACCGGCGTTTGCGTATCCCGGACGACAAGAATCTGCATGGTCAGCGAATCCCCGCGTTCATTTCAAGGATGGGCTGCATCACCGCCATCACAATAATCAGCACCATCACCCCCATGAACAGAATCATGGCAGGCTCCAGGATGCTGGTAAAAATCCGGGTGGTCTGTTCCGCATCCACTTCGGCATTTTCTGCGCCAAAGCGCAACATATCCGCTAACTGACCCGTGGCTTCCCCCGAGCGGATCATATGCACAAACAACGGCGAAAACACGCCCTGAACCCCCAGGGCTCTGGCCAGCGTACTTCCCTCGCGCACCCGCAGCTCGGCAGCATCAATTGCTGAACGCATGTACGTATTTTTCAAGGTATCGCGCGCACTCTTCAACGCCGAAAGAATGGGCACATTAGCCGCCACCAGCATCGACATGGTGTTCGCGAAACGCGCTGTTTCGTAGGCAAGAATCAGCGGACCGATCACCGGCATTGCCAGACAACGCCGATCAAATCCCAGGCGGGTCTCCCGATTCTGTAACAAACGACGCACAAGCCAGACGAGCCCCAGTAAAACCAGCGCCAGTAACCAACCCCACTGCGAGAGAAATTCAGAAATGCCCATCACCATTTCGGTCATCAGGGGCAACTTCTGACGCGTGCTTTCAAACACCCGTGTCACCTGGGGAATCACATAGACCATCAGCACCGTCATGACCATAAAGGACACACCAATCAGCATGACTGGGTACACCATGGCGGCGATCACTTTCTGCTTCATAGCCTGGCGCTTTTCCAGAAAAGTCGCAAACTGGGTTAGCACCGGTGCCATCAACCCGGAGTGCTCTGCCGCCGCCACCACCGATTGATAAAGCGTATCAAAGGTCGCCGGTTGGCTGGCCAGCGCCCGCGATAGCGGCACACCGGACTGCAGCTCCTGCACAATTTCCGCCAGAATCGCACGGGTAGCCGGTTTAGGAGACTCTTCCGCCAGGAGGCCCAGCGCTTCATCCAGCGGTAAACCGGAGCGCACCAGCAGCGCAAACTGCTTGGTCACCACCGCCAGATCGGCGTTGGCAATCCCCTGGCGACCAAACCATAAGGATGAAACCCCGGTCTTTTTCCTGCCTGCCGTATCCGGCTCCACACTAACAGGCACCAGGCCCCTGGACAGTAACTGTTGCCGGGCCGATTTGAGCGCATCACTTTCCACCACACCCTTTTCGGTCTGGCCGTCATACGTAATGGCTTCGAATCGGAATCGCGGCATAGTGGCTTATCTGCCTAATCCAGATGAACGCTGCCGGTCACGCGCAGCATTTCTTCACGGGTTGTCGCACCGCTGTCGACCCAACGCTGACAATCTTCGGTCAAGGTCCGCATGCCGTCGACACAAGCCTGCTTTCGTAACTCGGACTCTGCAGCATGCCCGTGAATCAACTCGCGCAGTGGTTCGGTTACCTGCATCAGCTCATAAATACCAGCGCGTCCACTGTAGCCACCCTGTCCACACACATCACAGCCCTCACCCTGGCAGGCCTTGCAGGACAAACGAATCAGTCGTTGTCCCAGAACACCCAGGAGTGAGGATGCCAGAAGGAAGGGCTCAATACCCATATCAATCAGACGGGTCACGGCCGAAGGGGCATCATTGGTGTGCAGGGTAGCCAGAACCAGGTGCCCCGTCAGCGATGCCTGCACCGCAATCTGCGCCGTCTCCAGATCGCGGATTTCCCCAATCATGACGATATCCGGATCCTGACGCAGAATCGCGCGTAAAGCACGGGCAAAACTCATCTCAATGCGGGAGTTCACCTGCGTCTGGCCGATGCCCTCCAGATCGTATTCGATGGGGTCTTCCACCGTCATGATGTTGCTTGTATTGGAGCGTAGACTCAGCAACGAGGCGTAGAGCGTGGTCGTCTTACCGCTCCCGGTTGGTCCAGTCACCAGCACAATGCCATGCGGCTTATGCAGCAAGCGGTCAAAGCTGACAAATGTGTCGTCCGCCATGCCCAGTGCACGCAAATCGAGCTTGTCGTAATCCTTTTCGAGCAGACGCAGCACCACCCGCTCACCGTGCGCGGTGGGCAGTGTAGATACGCGAATATCAATGGCTCGCCCCCCCACACGGATTGAAATACGGCCATCCTGAGGCAAACGCTTCTCGGCAATATCCAGCGACGCCATGATCTTAATCCGGGACACCAGCGCCGCATGCAGATCGCGGCGCATCTCCACAACATCCCGCAAATTACCATCGACCCTAAAGCGCACCATCGACTGCCGTTCAAAGGCCTCCAGATGAATATCCGATGCACCATCCCGGGTGGCCTGACGCAACAGGCTATTAATCATGCGAATCACCGGCGCATCATCGGTGGTTTCCAGGAGATCTACCGACTCCGGCAACTCCTGCAGCAGTTTGCTCAGATCCAGCGTTTCACCGACTTCGTCCACCACCTGTGCTGCATTCTGATCCGCCTTGGCGTAGCTCTCGTTGATCTTCTGGCGCACCAGATCCGCCTCAACCCGTTGACGCAGCACCGGCCCGTTGACCCGACACACCTCATGGATCACTGAATAGGGCGTATTTGCCGTATGCCAAAGCACTGGCAGCGCAGCATTGGGCTGCTGCTCCAGCAGCACCTCATGCGTCTTGGCAAATGCGAAAGGTATAAGCTGCATAAACTATTACGGCGTTAAGGTCGGCGCATGCGGTACCGCACCCGGATGCGTTAGTGGTTTCGAGAAAGACTCCATGGTAGGCAGGTTTTCCTTCGGCAACAGCATCGGAAGCTGCTTGAATTCATCCTGCTTATCCTGAATAAAGTCAAAGCGATTGGCTGTCAGCTCCTCGCCCGCCTTGGCGTCCTTAATGATGTAGGGACGCAGAAAAACCATCAGGTTCCGTTTGTTCCGATTTTTACTGTCATACCGAAACAGCTGACCAATCAATGGAATGTCTTTCAGAAACGGCACCCCATCAGACATATCGTTGTACTGGTCATCAATCAAACCGCCGATGACGAACAATTGACCGTCGTCGACAATGATGTTTGACTCAATATTTCGCTTGAGAATCGTATAGCCCTGCTGCAACACAATCAGAGGATTCTGGGTTTCAAGCTGCGACACCTCCTGATAGACCGACAGCTTCACCGTACCATTCTGCGCAACCTGTGGGCGAACCCGAAGAAGCACACCGATATCCTGCCGGTTATAGGTCTGGAACGGGGTTGTCTGTGATGTCGCATTCGTCGTGTAGGAACCCGACAGAATCGGCACGTTCTGACCCACCATGATCCGTGCTTCTTCATTATCCAAGGTCACCAGATTCGGCGTCGAGAGCACGCGGAAGCCCTTCTCGGTATCCAGTGCCTGAATGAGCGCAGACATACTGTAGTTGCCACCAAACTTCGACAGCATCCCCACATTGAGGCCGTTGGCAGGCGTCACAGCAGACGTCGTGCCCACACAAGCTGCCGGATTCAGCAAACAGGCCGAGAACTTACTCAGATCAAAAATGTTCTGGTTACCCGCACCGTAATTGGTCCCACCAAAGGGCACATTCTGGCCACCCGCATTAATAATGCCTTGCCACTGAATACCCAGTTGCGCACTGCTGTTTGAAGCAACCTCTGCAATCATCGCCTCGACGTAAATCTGTGTGCGGCGCTTGTCCAGCTGATCAATCACCTGGCGTAGGTGCCGGTAATATGGCTCGGAGGCCGTAATAATCAGCGAGTTGGTGGGCGGATCTGCCTGAATCAGACCACCCGTTGTCGGTGCACTGGTGCTCGTCAGACTACTCGTTGCCGCAGCCGACATTGAGTTCGAACCGGATTGCCCCGGGGCACCCGCTGCTTGAGGCATGTTCGGTTGATTCGGGGGCTGCGGCGTATTGCCCGTGGAGCCGCTCACGGCCCCGGTATTACTCACACCCGACTGCTGCGAAAACGTGTTATCGGCAGCAACGATGGCCCGCAGGGTCACTGCCAGCTTGGAAGCCTCGGCATTCTTCAGCGGCACTACCCAGATATTGCCGCTGTTGGCGGTCGGCGTATCAATCCGGGTAATCAGACTGCGGATCTGGCGTATCTTTTCCGGGTTCGAAGACTTGATCAGAATCGAATTACTACGTGGCTCGGCAATCACCACCGTTTTACCGCCCGCCGCATCAGCCGGGTTGGAGCTCGTTTCTACCACCTTGTTCAGAATACTGGCGACATCAATGGCCACGCCATAGCGTAGATGCACCGTCTGCACATCACCCACCGTCGGCTCGTCCATCGAATCAATGAGCTTGGCAACGCGCTTCACATTACTCGCGTAATCCGTCACGATGATCGTGTTGTTACCCGGGTTAGCGGTAATCGAGCTGTTGGGCGTTAGCAAAGGCTTCAGCACGTTGACCAGATTGGTTGCCGAATCCTGCTTGATCTTGAAGACCCGCGTGACCACCTGATCACCGTCAGGGTTGTTTTGCGTCAGCACCGTATTACCCTGAATCTTGGCATCCGCCTCCGGCACCACCCGGTAAATACCGTTCACCTGTACCAGGGCAAAACCGGCCGATCGCAAAGCCGAAGAAAACAGATCCAGCGCCCCCTGCTTCGTCACTGGCCGTGGCGTCATCAGCGACACCTTACCCTTGACGCGCGGATCCACAATGATCGATTGCCCCGTAGCCTTGGCCACGGCCGCACTTACCGGCTCGATATCCGTATTCTGGAAAGCCAATGTAATACTGGCGGTGTTGGCCTGACCTGATGCATCCGATGTCCCACCGCCGGGCAGCGGGATCGGCTGGGCATCAGCCGGCTGGGCATGAACCCACGATGTTGCCGACCACAGCCCGGCCAGGGTCAACAAGAGAAGCGTGCGAGATTTCAGATTCATACCGATACCTTAGGGGGTTTTCCCTGAAGCGTTATCAAACGATTGCTGCAGACTGATTTCCTTACCCTGATAGCTGACCACCACGCCATCCGGTGAGATTTTTTCAAGGCGAATACCCGGTGGCACCATATCGCCAGGCGACATCGCCTCGGCCGGTTTACCATCCACCTCAATCAATGCAATACCCTGGGCCGCACCACCCTCGGTGCCTGTAATCACCAGGCCTCGTAAAGCCAACCGCGAAGCATCAAAACTTTTCTCGCCAAACAACGCGCGAACCGATTGCTCATTGCCCGCGCCGTAGAAAACCACTCCCTTGGCTGAGAGCGGCGCGGGGAACGGTACCTGAATGATTTTCATCACCCAGTAAGCGCCAATGGCGCTGGCAAGCAGCACTAAAAGCACCATAACCCAACGGGATAGTGTTTCAGGTTTAACGTTCAGCCCGGCGCGGCGAGCCGGCCAGGACGCTGCTGAAAAGTCACGTGCCCGAATTCGGGCAACAAGCCGTTTGAGCGATGCTTTTGCATGGCTCACATAATCGCCGGATACCTGGCGGGAAAAAAGGGTTGGCTTCAAGCCAAACTTGCGTAAATTCAAAAAGATAAGCGCCAAATCAAACACAGGTAAATTCTACAGGATACAGCCTAATTACTGCGCTTTTATGAGAGACTTTTACCCATGAAAAGCTCGCATGCCCTGCCATCCAGAAACCGCCTGATTAGTGCATTACTCGTCACTGCCCTCTGCCAGAATCCTGCAACGAGTCTTGCTGAGGAATCAACCACCGACTGGCTGACCTGGCATGACTTCGAAAGCCGTAACCAGCTCTGGATCAACCCCGGCATGATCTCTTATCACTTTGACCCCGGCTACAACAACGACAACTGGGGCTATGGTGCCGAATATCGGTTTGCCAACGTTGCCTCGGTCACTGCCGGACGTTTTTACAACAGTGACCGCGCCTACTCCAACTATGCCGGCGTCTACTGGCAACCGATTGGCATTGGCCCGTTTAACATCGGTCTCGTGGCCGGCGGCTTTAACGGCTATCCACAAACGAATAACGGCGGCTGGTTTGCCGCCGCCCTCCCCGCCATTACCTATGAAAGCAAATGGGTTGGCGGCAACCTGTTTGTTATCCCCACCATGGGCGACCGGGTCCATGGAGCCCTGTCGCTGCAGCTTAAATTAAAGATTTGGGAATAACTAGTCGAAATTGGACCAGGAAGATTTCCGTCAGCTAGAGACTACTCTCTTTTAAAGTAATTTCATGCGCCACAAGAGAGTCAATCAAAAACAAGGAGGCAAAATAAACTCATTATGCCTCCTTGTTTTAAACTAGCAACCTCAAATTGGTCATCGATACAACGTCCAAATACTTATTTCAATGGCCCCAACTGATACACGTACATATTATCAACGTACGCATGATTGCTCATATATGAAACATCTACCACAAGGTCACTATCACTAAATTTAAGCCACTCCTGCCCATCCCCCACACTGCAATCTGGTGTTTTACAATGCAGCGAGATAATTTTTCCAGTTGCTGTGTTTAATATCAGCAGTACTACATGGTGATAACCCTCGCCATCTTTGAACAACAACCATGTCGGCACCACACTCAGAGTTGAGTCCAATGTGGCTTTATAGTAACCTAAACTTGGATTATCTGTCTTATACAAATAGTTAGGTTTCGTTGCCCCAGTAGAACTGTATGTAGGCACGTAAGCGTCGCTATTTACACCTGACTGACTATACGCCAACAACTTGGGCGCATAGAATACCAACCCTTTTTCGGTTGTAGTGAATCTCTCGAAAGTATAATCGGGCGCTCCATCCCTAAGATCTGCCACGACTACCGGAGTTTTGTCTGCCAAAACTCCCATCACATTTACGAGGTTTTCATAATTGTATTTTGTTTTTCCGGTCGCATAATAGTACTTGGCATTCACTGGAGACATCGTGTTGTTATTTGCGGCATTACCGTCTATCAAATAACAATTAGTTACAACATATCGTTCCGATTCTATGCCCGATGGTGAATACCAGCCAACAATTGCTGGATCCAAAGTTGATTGCCCATTGACTTTGCTTCCACATACTTTACCAATTCTTGTCAACATCGGCTCGGGCAACCCTGCATACGCCTTGAAATAGCCATCTTTGTGACCAACACCCCTTTTTAGATCACTCAAAAACTCATCCTGTTGAGCCCTAAATATTCTCTTTATCTTTTCAAAGGCACCGTTATAGGAGGTAATTTCTAAGGACTTGTCTTTCGACGTCAAATCAGATGATATAAATGGGAATTTAACATCGTTGTAAACCACCGAGCCTTCTGATTTGGAATAAGTATCCAATACGCTATAAATGTCCTTTGCCATCGGCAACACCATCGCCTCCGACCCCATAAGCAAGGCTGTATTTGTAAATAGCACGTTATTGCATGCTTGTCGCCTTGCAACAAAATTCATACCAGGCGTGAACGAATTGGTGCTTATATTCCCACACTGGCTGTTCAGCGCTTGATAGTACGTGTCGAGATTTGCGTCCGATGTCAATTTTGTCATCTCATCCATGACCGTATTCATAGATGTCAATACTTCAAGAACACTCGCTTTGACAACTGGATCTGATGTTGCTGCTTTATAACCTCCTTTTGAAGAAAACCATTGTTCAAGATTATTGGCTGAGGTACCATTAATCTTGTTGTTAGCGAGAAAGTCATTATATTTTTTAATGGCTTTAGCCACCATATCTCTATTCGATCTGAATTTCTGCGTTTGATCATTAATCCACTTGGCTTCAACCAATGACTTAACTTGAGCAAGCGTCGCGCCAACACCATCAACACTCTGTTGAAGCGTATCGAGTTTAGAGCTAATCAACGCTAAAACTTCGTCTTCAGTAGAGCAAGAAGCAGTTGCAATATTGAACAATTCTGATACCAATCCGCCCGCAATTGGTATGGCTTGAGCCGAACCACCCCCTAGCTTTAGAAAGGTTGACAATCCGTCTGAACAACCACTTTGTACCGTTTGTGCATACGCAGGCTTAACCAATTCATAACGACCATGAATCAAATCGCTTAGTGCATTAGCAACCATTTTTAAGGGATGAAGATTCGCTTGCTTCACATTTCCGCTTTGTGGAAGTTCATCAGGACTCGCAATATCCCATTTAGCCAAGCGCTTTGCCAAATCTTCAAGAAACTGTGTTTCAGTTAACGTAGGATTCGCAGATCTTTGTTTTGCGTAATATTCTCCAACCTCTTCATTGTATTCAGGGAAACCATCTGGACTCTGGTAGTTTTGAAAAAACTGTTTCAAACGTACAAAGACCTCACTACTGGGGACATTCACCTTGCTTAGGGAGCCTCTTTGCAGTTGCTGCGTTAAATAAAAGCCGGTTGAATTATTAGAAGGATCGATCAGACTTTCAGTTAACTGCACACCAGTTGCTTTAAATGCTCGGATTAGATGGCCTTCGCTATCCTGAATCACAAGCAAGAGGGGTTGTTCGTCAAGACTTTTTGTTAGATATATTTCGCAGTTAGCCGTTGCCGGCTGGCAATTAATATCTTGCTGAGCGACCACAGCACCATTTTGGTCTAACAAAATTGCGCGTGAATAAGTTGATTCACTTTTATTTATAATATTAACTGTTGCCTTTGTACCTGCTGGAGGCGTATTCGACGAACTACCACCACCACATCCCACCAAGAAAGCCGTTGAAGCTAATACAGCGCTATATGTCATTAATTTTTTCATGATATCTGCCCTTCCTTATTAATTCTTTACCGAAGCACCCGAGGAGCCATTTACGAGCACGGAGAAGGTTTGTTGATTTACCGTCCAGTTTGAAGCTGTGAGTGTGAGGTCGATTTGTGCTTCAGGTACCGGGTCGGCTAGTGAGCCTCGGTTTACGACATTTGAAACCTTGGCATCACCCTTGACTGTGTAACCCTTGTCAACTTGAGCGGATTTCACAACCACCCCGAAATTCGGTACCCATTGACCACCCACATTCGGATTGGTTGCAGCGTAATCTGCATTAACAACCATATCGACCTTATAGGCCACACCCCGCCATGAGTCCCCTAAAAAAGTGATAGTTTTTGTCTGGCTTGATTTTGCATATTCATAGCTGCCAGGCTCCGTCACACTCGCCGCAACAATTTTATTTTTTAGACTTTCACCCGTCTTTGCCAAATTAGCTGCGTCAAGGCTTGCATCGCCCGGATCAATGAACTTCCAGATTTTGACGCCCAGATCCCAAATTTTATCTGCGGCATCAACGACGGCTTTTGCACCATCCGTGTAGGGGGTAACCGATGACGCCTGTGCCAACTGCAGATTAGATTTTGCGGCCATTAGCAAACGTGGGCTCAATGTATCGGCCATTGCGCTGGTAATGGCCTGGATTTTGTTCTGGATCATGGCAATCACAGGGCCTGGTTGCTGCTGTGCCATGTAGTTTCTGAGAAACGGCTCTAGCGCCAGATCGGACAATTCGTAGTCATTAGCAAAGCTTGTCACGCCTTTTTTATCATTGCTAAGTCGACGTGCGAAGTCTTCCCAGGTGTAATTTAAACTTACGAGTGTTTGCTTGAATGTGCCAGGCGTTACATTCATATTCATGAAGAACCGCGCAACCTTGCCCTCTATCTGCGGATCATTCGGCCAGTACTTGAGCACGACCTGGAACATCTCGATGTACTCATCCATGGTCAGCTTCGATGAGGCCTGCTTGATGCAGAGATCATCAATCGTCATGTTGAAGTCATTAAGTCGTTTTGCGATGAAGGCCTTATCCTTTGTAGGATAGTGCTTCTGCATGCCCTTCCAGAACTCGTGATAGCAAATCTTATATTCAGCCAAAGTTGTGGGAATAGGTATCGATGGCGCGGAGATTGCATAGGCAGCACTTCTCACAGCGCTAGCCGCGGCGGCGGCTGGTGCAAGATTGGCTTGGCTATGTGATTCAGCGATCAGCACATGCGGACGATTAGCTTCATCGGTTGCATTGGCCAGCGGCGCATCTGTCAGCGTACCTTGATCATCAGCAACGCTATAAACCCGGTACGTGGTCTTTTTAACCTCGGTACCATCAACGATGATCCTGCTGTTTTGAGTTTCTCCAGCTTGAACGGGCTGCGAATTAGCTTGCGTGTTGTTATCGCTGCCGCTACCGCAGCCAACGAGGGCCAGCGTGGCAAATGCCAAAGGGGTGGCCAGGGCTTTTTTGCATCGTTGCATGACGGTCTCCTAATGAGTAATGGAGACAATCCTACGCATTCATTAAACAAAAAGCCCTGACAAATCCTGACATTTAGGGCCTGATTCCTGAGCAATACTGACATTTCACAGCCACCTTGTAGACCTCCTTGACTAGAAGATAATGTGGGATGAGTATCAATAAGCTTTTTTTGATTAAAGTGTTCGCATCAAGGTCGTATCTTTTGTTTCATCGTTAGTCTTAATCACTTCCAGCGGTCTTCAAGAATCTGTGCCGATATTGAGAGCGCTGCGCCTGCCAATGGATACAATAGCAACTGTGCTTCTGGGAAAAATTTATAGAGCCAATACGAAAAAAACAGTGAAACGAACAGGCAGGTATAGATCACGACACAGATTAACAACTTTATTGCATGACTAAGCTTTGCGTAGTTAATCGATAGCCACAATTTTGAGGTTAGGGTTAGTATACCTAGTTGAGCAAAAGCAAGAAGCGCCCCATGAATTGGGCTGAGTTCAGAAACATCAATGACAGTTTCATGAAACCATATAGTTGTCAGGCAAGAAATCAAAAAGATCCATGCAATCAGCTTGCTGTAATTGTTTTTTGGGATCTTCCCCGGCGACGTAAGGATAAGGGCAAAGCATCCCATCATCCAGAGAATGAATAACCCATCATTGATAGATATCATGGTCATGACGTAAACCTCAAACTAGCCACTCTTGTAGCTTTGTTTTGACACCAATTTTATCGAGTGTCGCCCAGAACTCGGGAAATGACTTCGTAACAGTATCAGCGCCGCCAATCTTAACGCCATTGATAGCGGCCCCAGCAATCGCGAAGCTCATTGCCATGCGATGGTCTTCGTAGGTTTTGATCAATGCGCCATGCGGCTTGCACCCTTCAATCTCGATCCAATCCACGCCTGTTTGCACGCGAACCCCCATTCGAGAGAGTTCTGTTTCTAGTGCCTTGAGGCGATCTGTTTCTTTAAACCTCAGTGTTTGTAGCCCGCTGATTCGTGACGTTCCCTTGGCGAAAGCAGCGATCACGGCAAGTGTTTGAGCAGAATCGGGTGTGCTCAGCATGTCGACACGACAACAGGTTAGCTCCTTGGGCCCAGTCACTTCAATCCAATGTTCGTCGACATTGACCGAAACAAGGCATCCCATCTGTTCCAGATATTGATGAAATCTCACATCACCTTGGGGTGAATTCACTGAAAGATTCCCTATACGTACTTTGCTGCCTGTGATTGCAGCAATGCCCATAAAGTAGGTGGCGGCGGTGGCATCACATTCCACCAGATAATTTTCACAAAAAATTCGATCCGTCTTCGGTACAAGGTAACGTTGGTAATTGGAATTTGTCATCCGGATACCAAACTGAGCGAGACTATATTGCGTCATGTCAATATATGAGCGTGAAACCTGATTGCCGACGACTTCAATCTCTAAACCGTTACCAAAGCATGAACCGACCAGCAATAGCGCGGTGAAGAATTGGCTACTATGCTCCCCACTCATTTTGATACTGCCGCCCTGAATGAATGGTGAAGGACCATTGTTAAACTGTACTGGAAGATGACCTTCTGACTCAACGCACCTAATGTTAGCTCCAAGGTTTCTTGCGGCGTTGATCAGGTCAGCCATTGGGCGCTCTCTCATTCGTGGTCCGCAATCCAAGATAAACTGGCCCGGAACAAGCATGGACAAACCCGTGAGAAACCTACTAGAAGTCCCGGATATTCCGGAATAAACATGGCTTCTGCAGGGCTCAAATTTACCGGAGGTTCCCTTAACTGCGCAGCGCCTGCCTTCAAGCGTAATTTCAACGCCAAGGTTGATGAGCGCTTCTATGAGCTCAATACTGTCATCTGCAAGTGAAACGTTATCAAGGAACACGAGGCCGTCGCTGATCGCGGCTAAAATCAAGGCTCTGTTGGTATCCTCTTTCCCGCCAGGAAGCAAAACCTGTTGATTAATCGGTTTCTCAAGAGGCAATACTTCTCTGATGCTGCAGATCTCGGTTGGGGTGAGATAGTTAAACTCATTACACGCAGTGTTAGAAAGAGCAGCCCCAGAAAATGCTGCATCAGTCATTAGCGATATCTAAATGCAACGATGCCACCTACTTGAAGGTCCTGGCCTATAACCTTGTCTGTAGACGTGTAGCGTATGGTCGAAACCTTACCTCTCACGACGATATCACCTTGATCAACGGGCGGTGAATTCTTGTAGACCCATTGATTTGGGTTATACACGTAGAGGTACGCTGCTGACATTGAGCTAATATCGTTAAGACCAACCCGTTCATTGTGGACAACATACATTGAGTTTGACAGCTTATATCGCACTTGCATGGTGAAGGGTGCGACACTCCATTGGGTTGCTAAAACGTTCAACCCCAATACAAATTGCTTCTGCTCTCCAGGTTGCAATACAACGCCATCAAGTATTGCTGGCGTATTTACGCCCCGCCAATCAGCACATTGCCATTCGTTTCGCGGTATCCGAATCTCAATCGGTAGATCCAATTCGTTTTTCAGTGTCCCATACCAGTTCAATGGTTTTTCCGGAACGACACAGGTATTGCCTGTCTCTGCTGATGCACTCATGGGAACAAAGCCGAGCAAAACAAACAGTGCCCACCTAATAATAATTACAACCTTCCTCATCACAATGTTTCTCACTGATATTTGAAGGTAATGGTGCCACTGGGGTATTGTGGTAGTTTTCCGCCGGGGACATTTATATACCCAGTTACATAAGATATGGTTGCAGTCTTACCGTTGCTTAGGGGTATGCTGCCATTATCGACCGGTGCCTCGTTGACATAGACCCATCGATTTGGGTTGTACGTATAAATAAAAGCGTCTGTTCCATTCAACCATATTCCCTGAAAAGTATTGAGACCTACTCGTTCATTGCGCAAATTAAAACCGCCGCCCGCTTGTGTTAGGAATCTAACCTGCATGGTAAAAAGGCTGACGGAACTGTTTGCAGCGCCCTTTGGCATAAGCCACATTGAAAATTTGTGCGACTGACCTGGTTCCAGCCGCAACCAGTTGAGTTGACCAGGGGTGTTTGTCCCGAGCCAATCTGCGCATTGCCATTGGTCGCGGGGTATTACAAGAATAACAGTTACGTCCAACGCATTATTGAGGGTACCGTACCAATATTGTGGATCATTTCCCGGTCTCGTGCAGTCATTCCCTGTCTCGGCTGCTGAAACTTGCATCGATAAAGTCGCGAGCACAACCAGCAGTGGCGGCACCAAATAAGAATAGAATTTTTTCATGATTTCAGGCCCCGATAGCTTGATTAATGTACAAACTCTTGACGCACAAAACACTCAAGATCCGTTAAGTTCACAGGACATGCACTTTCGTGGAAGGAGAGATTGTTCAAATATGTTTCTCTATCAGGCATAACAAATACCAGGCCAGTATTAGCGCCACTACCCGTGACTCTCAGAAAACCTATCGCGGTCATGACGTTGGTTCTTGCTGCTGCCAGGGGGTACTTCAGAGGATTGCTACTCTTGAAATCCAGCACAAACCCCAGGCTGGTATAAAGTCCATCAAGAAAAGCTTTGTATGCCGTCTGCCTTATAAACTGCGGGTCGGTCAGCGTTTCCGACGCAGCACCCCGCACCGCTGTATCCGCCTTCATGTAGGTTTCGGCCAAAGCTGACGTGATAACGGTTGCCAGTTGATGCAATTTCACATTACCTGACTTGATATAATCCACGCCCATAATTGGGTCGGCATTATCCAGTGCGGTTTGTACGTTCTTGGCGGAGGCGGCAATGCTGGCGTCAGTTATTGGCGCATTGATATTCGCCAGCAAGTCTAGAGTAACTAAGGTGGTTAGTGGGCTAATAACCGTGGCCTGAATAGCCGGCGCTGCCAAGGTAAAGCCATGGCGATCTGCTTCGTCCAGGGTTTTGCCTCCATCGTCCGCATCCTTAGCATTGGCAAAAGCCTCTGCCAAAATGATCCGGTTGGTAGCACTGCCGTTAAAAGTGAGTATGAAGTTACCGTTAGCATCAGTCGTAGTTGCTGCTTCTCCAGCATCGCAACGATAGTTGGTATTGAGATCCAGACAGACTGTGGCGTTGGCGATGTACCCATCCATGACCTTGCCAGACACAGTCGTTGTTTGTGTGCTGTTGCTGCCGCCACCGCCACAGGCGACCAGGGTGGTGATGGCCAGCGCCATGGAGGCTGCCAGGGCTGTTTTACATCGTTGCATGACGGTCTCCTAATGATTAATGGAGACAATCCTACGCATTCATTTAACAAAAAGCCCTGACAAATCCTGACATTTTGAGCCCGATTCCTGAGCAATACTGACATTCCGCCAGGGGGCTACCCCTGTTTAATTACCTAAGTGTTGTCGCTATACGGAACCCCGTATCGTCATCGTAATAAAAGGGATCTGTTCCCATAGGCCCGTAGTCGCGGCGAATCGTCTTATTCAGCGGGGTCAGCCCAGGCCCCCAGGATCCTCCGCGAACGATCCGGTTGGGCCCAGCGGTAGGGTTGTTGGGGTAAGCGGCCTCAGTCCATTCCCACAATAGGCCGCCCTGATCACAGGTGCCGTAATAACTAGCTGAGTTATACGCAGGGTCTGAAGAGCAATAAGCCCCCACCGGGGTCAACACACCAGCCGGATCCTTTTTGTAAACATTCTGGAAATTTGCAGCGGGTGCCAGCGGATTGCTGGACACTTTAGCTATGCGCGGTGGTTTTTCACTTTTGGCCGGATAGCTCCAATAGCTATTGCCGGATTTTGTTGGGTCGTAGTATGCCGCTTTGTACCATTCGTCTTCGCTGGGTATCCAGTAAATTGCCTCTGGATTACGCGGAACATAGCCGGCTTCTTGGTAATTAACCAGCGTATAAGCACCTGTTTCGGTGCTCCCGACACCCTGACCGTTATGCATCCAATTGGCAAATCGGGCTGCATCAAACCATGTCACCCAGGGGATGGGACGCTTACCGGCATTCGCACCCCAGACCGTTGATGGACGAATTGTGTACACGTATGGGCTAGTGGATGTTCCTGCACCGGTTCTCTGAATAAGCTGACCCGGGTCCTGCGGTTTGCTGGGTGAGGCGCAGTCACTCTTAAGCACATCCATCTCGCATTTATACAGGCCTTTTATGACGCTATTTGGCGGCACGCTGGCTACTGCATTCAAAAACTCGGTGTACTGTTCAAGAGTGACTTTGTATTTGCCCATCAGGAATGAATTACGTACAGCCCCATAGCCTGTGGACGGATCTGCTGCATTGCCTGGATGACCAACGGTTACGGTATCAATCACCACAAACGCTTGCGCGGTGAAGGAGGTCGCGAGTAACCCTGCCGTCAGGGCAAATACCGAAACCATAGAAGTCAAATAACGTTTCATCATAATTCAACCCTTACTTACGCGTCGTGGCCAAACGGAAACCGCTGTCGTCATCGTCATAAACCGGTTCGTAATCCCGTGGTCCGAATTTGGATACGTTGATCATGCCAAGGCTCCAGGATCCACCACGCATACCTCGCGTTAACGGCTTATCCTCATAGTCGGTGTAGATGGCATCGTTCCATTCCCACATCAGCCCGGCCTGATCAAAAGTGCCGTAGTAACTAATACTGTTAGCGTAGGCACCGACCGGTGTGACGCGGTGCCCCTCCAATGCATCAGGGCTATCATAATTGGCCGAATTAGTCCCTCCGGGGAAGGGCTCTGCCACTGGCAGTGAATCACTACGAGTCGGGTATTTCCAGTATTTGTTGGTGCCAGACTTAGTCGGGTCGTAATACGCGGCCTTGTACCACTCGTTTTCTGACGGAATCCACCATTTCGCATCGGCGTTCTTAGTAAAAACCCCACTGGTTGCGCCATTGAGTGTGTACGCGCCCGTTTCAGTACTGGAAGTTTTGGTAGCACCGTTATGGAGCCAATTGGCAAAACGTGCCGCCGAAAACCAAGAAATATTCAATATGGCCCGCCGGCTGGAGTTCTGTCCTAAGCCTGTATCAGGGATTTCAGCATACACATACGGATCAGCATTCGTACCGGAGCCCTTGCGAGATATCAACCCCGGAGAGACATAATTCGCCGTGTCTTCCATGTCGGGTGTCCACAGATCCTTAATTGCCGAATTGGCGGGGATAGTCGCAACGGCATTGAGAAAGATGACATACTGGCCGACCGTGGTTTCATACTTGCCAATCGCATAGTCATAGGTTACAGCGCCGAAGCCGGTATCACTATCTGCCGGGTTACCAACATCAGCCACGTTCACCGTTTCAATACAGACCAAACCGGTACAGGTTGTCGCTGTTGATGATGTTGAGCTCCCTCCAGAACAAGCCGTGAGAAGAAAGGCAGTCGTTACTAGCGCCAATGGTAGCTGACGCCCCGTAAAGATATCACTCGATCGCATAACTACTCCATGGTTCAGCCTAACGATAGATTTCCTTGATCATACTTAACTCTTCGACAAAAACCCTGACAAATCCTGACATTCAGGAATCACTTTCTGATCAATACTGACAATACACGACAAGACTGAACAAAAACTGTGGTTAGCGGTTAAAGTCTCTCGACATTAATAACTTACGCCTATTTTTATGGCTGCTCTACGTTTCCTGCTGCTGACCCTACTGCTCGGGCTCGCCTGGCCGGCTCAGGCAATGGTCGTTGAATCGATACCAGAGCGCTATAACCTATTGCGCAATGTCGAGGTCTTTGTCGATGAATCGAGAAAGGTGCCATCGGAAGAAATCATTGCGTATCCGGAACGATTTGACTTTAAACCAACTCCCTCGTTAGCTTCCCAGCTCAATTTTGGTTTTTCGGATGCGGTTTTCTGGGTCAAAATCCCGTTATCCAGAGCGCCTCAGGCACCCAGCGACTGGATTCTTGAACTACCTTATCTGGGACTCTACGAGGTTTGTTTCTATGCACCGGGTAAGCCTGTCGTGACTAGCGGTGCAGTTGCGCCGATTGAAAGCCGTCCGTTTAAGTATCGCTACTTCGCCTTCCCTCTGGCACTGAGCACCACAACTGAGTATTTTTATCTACGGGTCGAATCCAACTATGCAGTAACAATACCGTTGGTGCTCTACACACTGTCGGCTTTCAACAATGAGCAGGTCACCGATACGCTGATCCAGGCACTGTATTACGGTGGATTGCTAAGCCTGCTGTTCTACAACCTGATCTTGTTTCTGACAGTTCGTGATCGTCAGTATCTGATCTATTGCCTCTTTACCGGATTTACCGGATTAGGTGTTTTTGCCGGCAATGGCTATGCCCGCCTCTATCTATGGCCACATGCGATTGAATGGGATCTGATTTCTCAAAACACACTTTTTGGTTTTGCTGGCATCTTTGCCATGGCCTTTACCGCGCTCTATCTCAGAACCCGTGAGACGCAGCCCAAGCTCAATCTGTTTTTAAAAACGATGAGCGGACTTTACGGGCTTTTAGCCCTGCTCTTTATCTCCACGCTGTTTAGTAATTATCTGTCGCGACAATGGCTTTTCGAGATCTTTTTTGTCGTCAATTTTCTGGCCTCGGTCACCTGCCTTTACAGCAGCGTAATTGCAGTCAAGCATGGCCATCTGAGCGCTTACTACTTTTCACTGGCCTGGGGGTCGTTAGCAGTCGGATCAATTATTGCCTCGCTACGCGTCTTTGAACTCATCCCAAGCAACGGTTTCACCTTGTACGCTCTTCAGATTGGCTCCGGACTGGAGATGTTGCTATTTTCCTTTGCCTTGGCTTACCGTATCCAGCATGAACGGCTGATGCGAGAAAACATTCAGGCAGAATCCCTTGTTGCCAAACAGGCAGCACTTGATGCGATGAAGATTTCTGAAGATCGCCTGGAAGAAGCCGTAGAGAAACGCACGGAAAAACTGCAACAGCTGCTGATTAGCGAACGGGTCATTCATGATCAATACGTACGTTTTGGTGCAATGATTGCTCATGAGTTCCGCAATCCGCTCAATATCATTGAAGGCCAGACTTCGATGCTCGAACTAGAATCGGAATCTGGCATCAACAATACCGGCAAGCGCACCGGAGCGATTCGTAGTGCAACATTCCGTCTAGCAAATCTATTTGATCAATGGATGCAGAGTGATCGTCTCAATCAGCAGGCGGGTCATCTTGATCTGGTTCAGATTAATCTGACCGAGATGCTTGCCGAACTCATGCGAAATAGTCAGAGCTTTCATCCGGAGTATGTTTTTGAATATGAACCGACAACAGGTCCTGTCTCGATACAGGCCGACAGCCACTTACTCCAGATTGCGGTTTTGAATCTGATTGATAACGCCTGTAAATATTCTCAACCCAAAACCACGATTCGATTACACCTCATCGGTGGCATAGACCGTATTGGTATACGCGTGATCGATCAGGGCACTGGTATTGCCTCTTCGGATTTGGAACTGATCTTTGAGGTTTACTTCCGTGCTTCCCGGGAAAACCAGATCAAAGGGACAGGGTTAGGCCTGGCTTTCGTTAAACGGATTGTCGAGCTGCACAACGGAGACATTGAAGTCCAGAGCAAACTTGGCACTGGCTCAACGTTTACTCTTTGGCTACCGCTACCAAAGTCAGATTCAGGCACCAGGATCTAGTGCGACTATTTTGCCATTAAAGGTATAACCGGCACCATAAACTGTCGCGAGCGGAAACTCGGCCATGCCTGCCTCTTTGGTTTTATGACGCAGCCGACTGACCATGGTCTCTAGGCGGCGCACATCGTAAACGTCAGGCCGATGGCCCAGTATTTTAATGATGTCATCACGGGAAATTGTCACACCTTCCGCATCAGTAAAGCAATGCAGAAAAACCATTTCCAAGTTGGTGAGCTTGATAGCAATGCCGCAGGGTGAATATAACTCCCATTGCCTGCCATTTATCTTCCAGCAGGTTTCTAGCGAAGGGATGGTTTTACCACGACGAGCGTATCGATTAACAATCGCCAGTAACTCAGGCGTTTTGACCGGTTTGACGAGGTAATAATCCGCATCCGACTCCAAACCTTTGACACGGTCCTCGAGTGTACCTAGACCCGATAGTATGATCACCGGGATATCTGCGATCTTGCGGTGTGCTTTTAAGATATCGAGACCATCACCATCTGGCAATGTGCGATCGAGTACGATCAGATCGACGCTGCCCGAATTGGAGAGCGCCTGGTACTGAGCAATCGAGCCAATCCCTTCGGCTTCAAAGCCTTTTAGGACGAGGTACTCAACTAGCACATCGCGGAAATCATCCTCGTCTTCGACAACTAGAATTTTGAACGTCATTCTCGTCTCGTTTTGGTTACACCACCCAGTAACCGCCATCAGCAAGACCCGTCAGGACGACCGGTTGATTCAATCGGCCAAACTCCAGTGCCACCTGTTCTTCACTGTAGCCAGCCTGCATCTTGCCAAACCAATAATCAACAGTGGATGCATCCGGTGTAATCTCGAAGGCATTTGAGTAAAGCAGTGACACGGTGGCTGCATCGGTTGCCTGCTGGACATATTCATCTGAAGCCAGCAAACTATTCGCCACCTGGCCAAGCATGACCTGCCCTGAGTCAAGCGCCCCGCCCCAATACTCGAACTCATCTAGGGTTGGTGTTCGATTGAATACCGTATCATAAAGTCCGTAAAGCTCAATGTGATGATGTGCATCAGTCACCCCGTAAACCAGACTGCCATCAGCAAAAGTCAACGTCTCAATATTACTGAGTGTATCCACCACATTGTTCACCGAGACTGTGAATCCGTTTTCGGTTCGTGCAATGGTGTAATCGGTTTTGTTGCCCGAATACACGACGGTATCGGTGCCTGATAAGCCATTGACGACGTCCACGCAATCGTTGGCGCAAATAATGAAGTCGTCACCGAGGCTGCCGGTGACATTGTTGCTTGTACCAGAGCCAATAATGAAACTACCATCGGTCGACGATAGCCAGGCAGGTGCCAGTATTGGCGTAGCAGTTTCGGCATACTCGGCAAGCACGTAATCCACGTGACGGACATCGTAGGGCAGCTTGTAGCCCTGAGCCAGGCCGTTGATCATGTCCGCCTTGAGGATGAGGGTGTCTGCAATGTCTGTGGCAGTCAGATCGAAAACCACCTGATGGTTTGTCGTATCCAGTTGCACGATACCCTGGGCAAGATTGACGTCTGTTGATTTTTCCATGGCAAGAAAACCGGCAAAACCGCTGACCATGGACGTCAACGCCGTTTTGACGGAGGCCTGATTCAGGCTTTGCAGAATATCGCTTTGGCTGAAGAGCGTGCCGAGCTGGTTGGCATCATCAAACAACGCCTGGATCGCAACCGTACCGTAGGGTGTTTCGCCGCTATCCAGCGCCGTGTACACAATCTGACGCAGCATCTGATCGTTGCTGGTTAAGCCCAGCGATTGGCCGATTTGGTTATCGGCTTGGAGCCAGCCAGAAAGCAAAGGCTCTGCAATGGTCTGCCAAGCCGTATCGTTGTTATCTTTGGCGTACTGCAGCAAAGCTAACAACGCCTGGGAATGTAAATCGGTTGCTCCTAACGAGGTCGCAACCGGATCGAGCTTAGTCTCGCTTCCCTCAAGGCTGACTGCCAAAGCCCAGGGGCCTGCCAGCAAACCCGTGGCCGGCGCTATCGGTAGATACGCGATATGCTGCCCAATCACGGCGGTCGCCACACCGATTTCTAGGGCGGAGCCCAGAGTCAAGGCTGCGGCTCTCACTAACTGCAAGACTTCACCATCAACAGACGTATAGTGCACGTTGTCTGCATCCGGCATCTGCACAAAAAACGACAGCTTCGTGGTGAGGAATGCCGTTAATTCAGCCGGTCCGGTAATGATATTGGCCTGATCAATCTGTTCCTTGATCACCCGGGTCATGCTGGCGGCACCAAAGGGCATGGCGTCGTACACATAGGCCTGACCATTGGAGAGTGCGCCAATATAGCCTGCCAACCCGCCACCGAGTGAATGTCCTGTCGTAATGATGCCCGGATTCGCTTTAAAAACGGATTCGCCTGAAATCTGTTCATAAAATCGGATGGCATCTTCGGATTGCGAGCTAAGCACCCCCGCGCCCTGTACCCATCCGTTCCAGATATCGTTACCCTTGCTGAAAACGTCTGCGTTATCAGTCCCCCGGTATGAAATGATTTTCTGGCCGTTCAAATCATAGGCGATGGCATAGAAGCCATCGGCCTGGGCAGCAGCGCCTCCTGCAGAGCCAATCACTGTGGCATTGCCCAGCCTGGTGCCGATAGCATCTGAGAGGCCCGACAGCTTGGCATTGTAGCCACGGTTATAGGCGTCCATCGCCAGAATGGCGTAGAACAGCTCGTTAGAGATGGGTGCGCTCATAGCCTACACCTTTTCACACAAAGAAATTACTTCGAATACTTCTGCAACAGATAGCCCCGCGTCCAGGTCAGCACGGTATCACCGTTTTCTTTGGTCGGTTGCACACCTGTGAATTTGGCAGAACCATTCGCAAAGAGGCCATTGCTGCCAAACAGGAAGTCATACATATACGTCGCGTTTGGGCAAACATTCTGAGCGAACGTGCTGCTGACAACGGGGCCGGTACAGTAGTTCAGCAGCTTGGTCTTAAACTCGGCCGCTACAAAACCGGTTGTTGGCGCATATTTCAGATCATTCGCGGAATAATAGAAGTTATCCAGACCGACGAAAGGTGCCGTACTTTGCTGAACGGCTGATTTAAAGGAAGCAACCGTTGCCGTTTGCCCTTCCTCATAGGTACCATACTTGTTGCGCGGCAACGAGATAACCTGGCCAATAATCGTGTTGAACTTAGCCGAGCAACCCGCAAAGTCATAACCCGCCACCTGGCTTAGATTCAACTGGCTGGCCGACAATGTGGTCCATGGTGTACCGGTAAATGTGTTGCTCGGGAATGGATACGTTCCGGCCACTTGGGTGCTTGGATTTGGATACAGCTGCACACCGCTGCCTTCTTTGGTATTCGTTGCCGTGGCTGTACTGGCGTAGCAGTTCGCGCCACCATTCTGCTGGTTGAAGTTGTAGGCCTTCATGTACTTACGGGCATCATCTCCTCCCAAACCGAGGAAAGTTTTGCTGTACACATTGAAGCTGCGGCCATTAATCGATACCCGATAGACATTATTGGCATCACTCGGAAATTGATTAACAGGGAAGGCGATCTGCATCGATGAGCCACCCACCTCAAAATCACCTACTGGCGGCAAGGCAATACCTGTCTTGGTCGGGTTGCCACCAAAGATGTTGTAGTAATAGTCGTTCAGGTTGATCCAGGTCCAGAGACCTTCTTCGCTATTGCCATTAATGGTCTTGAATTGACCAGCGTCGTAGCCCCAATTGGCCACATAACCCTTCATCTGGCCGTAGTATTGCTCAATAGCAGCTGTAGAGTGGTTGCCCCCGTTACGGGTATCTTCTGTGCGCATACCGGCGGTGGCGAAGAGATCGACCTTAACCTGTGCCTTGGTCAGATTAAGACCCGGATTTTTTGTATTCAGCGTGGCAATTTCTTTGTCCAACTGGGTTAGCAAAGGCTGAAGCACACAGGGCTCCACATCCTGCTGCCCCAGATTGCTGGTGCCCGGACACCCTGGTGGCAGGGTGTCATTCTTCAGTTTGATCGAGCCGTTACCATTCAGGAAATCGTTGATGCCGTCGTCATTGACGACCCCGTCCATGTCATCATCAATCGTCACAATTTTAGTGATTGCCGGATAGCCACCGCTGCTGGGGATGACCTTGTAGAAGGACAAACGCGTGCCACTACTCCCCGCATCAAAAACCCCGGTGTAAACCGGCTGGCCGGTGGCGGTGGATGAGCTACCGTTACCACAGGCTACAAGCACCGACGCAGCAACGACGGCAATAAATGCATTCATTGGTTTTGAGACATGAGAAAACATAGTAATCCTCTTCAATCGGACCGATTTGCGACAACATACGTCATTGCAAGACATTTATTTCAAGTGATGCTAGTAGTCTAAAGCAGATTCAGGCACAGAAACCGACAAATACTGACATCCTTCAAACGAGAGAGCCAAGCTTGTTGGGCTTGGCTCTCAAGGTTCTCGATAAAGTCGCTTAATAAGAACTATTGATTCACAGGGGCGAGTCTTAAAATTCTTTCATTTATATACGTTTTCTTACCGGTATCTCGCAAATCAAGGGTTTGCCTTAGTTCACTTGTTCCATCGTGGAAAATTAACCACTGACCCGTACCCGGATCCACCCGGCAGGGCGAAGCAACGCATGTCAGGCTTGCTTCTGTATACCAGTCTGCCCGTTCACGAGAGATTGTTTTTAAATACATCTTGGCAACCAGGTGGTACAACGGCTTTTTATTTTGGTCTTTTGAAAGGGAGGGAATAAGAACCCAATATGGAGTACTCGTAATCTCCTCATACCACAATCCAGGAGATTCTTTATAAAAATAACGACTGCCTGGATTGATGACTCCAGTGCCCCCTGCACCGACCTCTAAAAGTGATGGGGCCTCAATAAGAGAGCTACCATAACCATCAATATCTTCCTTGCTGATATTGGCATCAGAATTATAGAGTGGGTTACCCGTACTTACATAATGATAAGCGACCGGCACACCGAGCACATTGGCTACGTCATTCGCATTTACATTGCTGCCATTGGCATTTTGACCGTTGTAATAGTAACGGGCGACAATCCGATTTGATGAACTCCCAACCTTACAATTGGTCACGATGTAGTTATTTTTTGTGTTTGTGTTGGGCTGATACCAGCCAATGATAGACGGACCATTGGCCCGGTCCTTGCCATCTTGCATACATTGGCGGCTCACCAGAGAGCTAATCAACTGTGCGTTTAAGCCTGAGAAGGCATTGAAGTACCCGAGTTCACCGATAATGGATTTATAATTGTTGACCATAAGAGTTTGCTGCTTATTGAACTCATTCCTGATTCTCACGTAAGCATCGGCATAAGATGGTATTTCGCTAGGCAGCAGATAGGTATCTGCAGCTTGTTTGTTGTAAGTATTCAGGACAGCATAGACATCCTTGGCAATAGGAAGCAGAATTCCCTGCGCTGCAACCAGTCTCCCGGAATTGGCCTGAATAATGTTGTTGCATTGCTGTCGGGTGATCACAAAATTTTCATTGCTAGACGTTGGCTGTTTATCACATCGGGCTATTAGAGCATCCACGTAAGTTTGGAATGTTGCATTTCCAGTCGTATTGAGAATCAGCGGGAATAAATTTTTTGTATCTCGATTCTTATAAGCCGCACCCAGAAGTTTATCCAGTGCAGAGCCTCCATCTTTGATAGCAGCATCCCATCCGCCCACCTGAGCAAAGTATGCTTGGAGACTATTAGCTTTCTTCCTTAACAGAAAATCATTGTATTGAGCGTTCAAGTCTTGTAGTTCTTTAACTACTGATTGAATCTCGGCAGTTTTGTCATTTGCCTCTTTTTTAGATAAGAAACTCCCGATTGCGCTCACATTACTATCCACAACATTGACGCTGTTCTGCAGATCATTCAGCTGGCCTATGATCTTATCGAGCTTGGCATCGGTGTCGTCACAATAGCTGTTACCGATCGCCGCGGCACCTGATACGGCATCGCCCACAACAGGAATAATTGACGCAAGATTTTCGGTAAAGTTAAGAAATGTTGACAGCCCTGTTCCACAGCTTGCTTCTTGTGCAAAGGCGTAACTGATCAAGCCAGACTCGCTCGGTTTAAATTGCGCAATAACGCGTTGATACAGATTGGCATACTGAGCGCCTGGTTTAGGCAGCTCATCGCTCTGGGCAACATCCCATTTCAGCAAACGCTGCTCAAATGCACTTAAAAAGTCGGCCTCTGAACCAACACCTTTAATGAGCTGGCTGGTGTAATAATCGCCGACTTCCTCATAGGGATCTAAGGTGCCATCGGGGCTATCATAATTGGTGAAGAAATTCTGTACCCGGTCATTGACCTCAGTCCAGCTCAGGTTATCACTCGCCTTTAGATCACGGGCAAGACGTGAGACGAGATAAAACCCTGTGGACATGGCGCTTGGATACAGGCTGATGTAAGTGCCAGGCACATCAGCTAAGACAACCGCACGAACCAACTTACCCGCGGGGTCTTTGAACAGCAGGGTAACAGACTCGTTAATATCCTGATTCAAATTCAGGTAGCAATTCGTATCAGTCTTCACGCACTTGAACTGGCCATCGTAAAAAACTGTTCCGTTGGCAGATTGAACAACCAGACTGGCATAGTCAAAAGGACTGTCGTTGCCAATTTTCATGACCGTTTTGGCCTCACTGGAGGGCTGGCTGTTATTGGAACTGCCCCCGCCGCCGCAAGCGGTGAGATAGATGGCTGATGCCATCACGACACTCAGTTGGATAAGTTTTTTCATGTCAGACTCCTTGATGCTTCTGTGACAATTCTGCTAATAGGTTAAGAATCTACCGTATTTTGTCTAACAAAACCCTGACGAATACTGACACTCTGGCTCCAGGGGGAAGGCAATGCTTATACTGCTGTAATAATTCCTTCAATAAATCGTTCCATCCCATTTCATGCTGGAACCAACGCACTTGCGAGCAAGGGCAGATATCTCCTTACAGCCACTTAGGTGAAACATGGCACACGAAAAATTTATTCTGGCCAGTGCGGCCGTAATTGCATTGACCGCATGCGGCAATGGTAGCGATAGCTCTCAGTCGAACAACAACGTTAATCTCACTGGCGGAATGCGCCTTTCGGGCACACCGGGAATAGCAGGATCGAATGCCAATATGCCTGGTGGCGTTGGGGGGAATGGCGGCGCTGGTTCAGCTTTGTATGACTTAGCAGCATCGGGCGTTAACCAATTAACGATTAGCTCTACCGGGTCGAGCCCGAATGCCCTCATGGGCGGGTCGGGGGGCAATGGTGGCGCGGGTGGGCCCTCAGGCGGCAACGGCGGTTTAGGCGGCAATGGTGGCAATGGTGGCAATGGTGGCAATGGTGGCAATGGTGGCAATGGTGCCGTTGCCATGATTAACAACCCCGGCCTGAATGTCACCATCACGGGTGATCAGAACTTGACGATTGCTTGTGGTAATGGAGGGAACGGCGGTAACGGTGGAAACGGCATAAGCGCAGGTAATGGCGGAAACGGGGGCAATGGTGGCGTCGGAAGCATCATAGGCTTAGGCGGGAATGCAGGAAATACGATCGGTGGTACGGGTAATGCAGGCGCAGGCAATGGGGGCAATGCGGGTGTAGGGGGTAATGGCGGCTTAGGGGGTAATGGCGGTAATGGCAGCATTGTCAGTTTTGGCGGCAATGGGGGCGCGGGCAGTACCAATACATCAAACACATTGCCATGCATGACGGGTTTCAGTGCCGCAGTGATTGTTGATGCAAACTCGTTTAGCGGACAACTCAATGTTTCCGGCTCCAAAGATGCCGACAAGATTATTGGTGGCAAAAACGATGACCAGATCCTCACGTCTGGCGGCCTGGATCACCTGTACGGCGGCCTGGGCCATAATACTTTTGTTATCGGCGGTGCTGCGCCGACCAACTCACTGAATCAGATTGTCATCCACGATTGGAAAACCGGGGACACCTTGAAGATTGTCTCTCAAGTGGGGTTAAGCGGAGGCCTTCTTAATGGCACCGCTTCTATAAATGAGGCACCAGTCGATGTGAGCGGTGCAACGACGCTTGCACAGGCACTTGATTTAGCCGCTCAAAATCCGGCAGCCGGCGTTAATTCGGTGATTAGTTGGTTTAACTTCGAGGGCAATACCTACGTTGTGGTTGATAACTCAAATGCCACCAACCTACAACCCAACGATGGGGTCATTAAGCTCATTGGCCTGCATAAGTTACCTCCGAGTGGCTATGCTGTTTGCTGTTAAACGTGCAAGCTGTTCAAAGCATTGGCTTCGCCACCTATGCCACTTGTGCCATCTTCCGTAGAGAACCAATACAAAACCTGGGCCTACCCGTTGCCGATTGCTGACATGGCTGATGCCATAGCAACCGGTGCTTATTGGGAAATTGGTGACCCCATGCTGTATTGGCCGCTCTTTCGCCCGAATCGAAGAGGCGTTGATGGGCTGCGCATTCTAGTAGCCGGTTGTGGCACGGTTCAGGCGGCCTATTACGCACTCAAAAACCCGACGTGGTCTGTTGTGGGCATTGATTTTTCAGACACGAGCCTGGCGCATCAATTAACCCTGAAAGAGCGTCATCAGCTTGATAACCTGACACTGCATAAGCTGGATATCGAAAACGTCGCTTTGCTCGGGAAAGAGTTTGACTTCATTACCTGCACTGGCGTGTTGCATCACTTGCCAAATCCCGAAGCGGGATTACGCGCACTAAGAAGCGTGCTCGCTCCCAATGGGGTTATAAACCTCATGGTTTATGGGTCTTCGTTACGACTAGGCGTCTACCTGTTGCAAGAGGTCTTCCGTGAACTAGCGTTCAAACAAACCGCTCCGGATGTGGACATTGTAAGGTCGGTCATACAAACGCTGCCCGAAGATCACGTTGCACAGAAGTACATCAAAGCGGTTAATGACCTGAGCTATGACTCGGGTTTGGTTGATACTTTTTTACATCCGCAGGATGTGGCGTATGACGTCAAAGGCATTTACGAACTCACCAGAAACTGTGGCTTAGAATTTATCTCATGGTGTGATCCGATTAATTACAGCTTGGAACAACACATCCCAGCAGAACACCCCCTCTGGGCCAAGTTCAACGGTCTCAGCGCTGAATCTGCAGCACATATCTGCGATCTACTTTTACAACGTCAGGGGACGCACCGATGGCTGGTGGGGCACCCCGAGTACGTGGAATCGATCAACATCAATTTTGACGGTAACGATTTCCTCGATTTCAGCATCATTCCCCATAGAAACCTTGTTCTGAATAGAGCGAGCGACCTTACCACGTCGAAGCCTGCAGCATGCTCCCGAGATGGTTATCACTTTGAAATTAGCGCTGGCCTTGCTCAAATCATGTCATTGCTGAATGGCGAGAATTGCCTTTCGACGGTGCTTGATGAAATGCGGGATGAACCGCTGATCAAAGACATAAGCCTTGAGGCACTCAAGAATGAAATCCAATCTTTATGGGCAAGAGGCCATGTTTATGTTCTCCTGCCCAACAAGCCTTGAGTTGTTTGATGCGTTAGGCATCTTGATGCCGCTAGAGACTACCTGGATATAGGCCTTTCCAGAAACTGCTACAGCGGTGCGCTTCATCTGCATTGAATAAACCCACCTGGTTTGGAATCAGCTTCATGACCGAAGATCCACCGGAATAGGTTGGCCAATTCGTCACGCCTGTCATAGAAGGCTTTCCCGTGGTCGCAAAACGTGTCCATGCATCGACAATCTTAAGCGATAACGCCTCTGAGGCATCCGGCAAAGACTGCGCATTCATCTTGCTATTGTTGGAATAGTTCGGGAATACGTAGTTCAGTATTGACGAATGCACAGGTCCCAACGGAAAAGGTGGGTAAGGCTCTGTAATGCCCACCCCATTGACCAGTGCATCCGGGTCAGCAAACTCGTAGACATACAAAGGGCTGGCTCCGGGGTACTGACGAATGCTGTTGTAGGTGTGCAAATACAAGCAGCCAGAAAAGCCTATCAACGGATTATGATCCGATAGCGCTTGACTCAATATTTCAGCAGATTGGTTGTCCGTTGCTTTTGACCAACCTACCGTGGGTTCGTATTGCCCTGAAACCACCGTCGAATTATTCCCGTAGAAAAACGGCAACCAAAAACGCTCTACGCTCGAAGCATTGATGGGCGGCGCGTTGGGGTTAGCCTGGTTCGCCTGCCAAAAGTACCCGACATAGAGGCCCAGCTCATTTTTAGCACCACCAATCAGCAAAGGGACGTTTCTCAAATGTTGCGTGTCCAACGCCTCCTTGAAGGAACGTGGCATCGTCACATTAGGCACGCTCTTTGTGCCATACACCGTAAAGAACGGATTAGCGAGCCTAGGATTGGTGGCATTATCTGCCGTGAATTTACCTTGAGTCTGCAGAATCTCTTCAACAGACTTATTTCGCAGACATTGCAATAGGGCTTCACCACTGCCTGAGCAATTGAGGTACTTGCTGTCACTTTCAACAGGTCCGCTGACCTCGGTGAAAATGTCATCCATGCTCTTCATCGGCGCGAGACAGCCAAAGCTCATGACGATCGCTTTGTGGAAAAGTGCATCAGTGGCTTCAGGCGCGGTCAGGTGTGCGCAGATGGATGCAGCACCAGCAGATTCACCCGCCAAAGTCACATTGCTAGCATCACCGCCGAATGCGGCGATATTGCGTTGGACCCAACGCATGGCCAAGCGCTGATCTTCTAATCCGAAGTTGCCATTAACCAATTGTCCTTTGAGTGGCGTCAGCGGCATAAAACCGAGAATGCCGATTCTATAGTTGGGAGAAACAACGATCACCCGGCCCTGATTGGCTAGTTTGTCCAGACGATAGAGGTTGGAAGAACCGCCAACGTAGGCGCCGCCATGAATCCAGAAAATAACGGGTAAGCGCTCACCCGGCTTGATATCTGCAGGAACCGTCACATTGATGCTCAGACAGTCTTCTGTGGTGCTGCTGTCGGTCAAACCCGAATAACGAGATTGCTGCGGGCAGGCCGAACCAAAGTTTGTGGCATCCAGGGTGCCGCTCCAGGCCGCTTTAGAAACCGGCAGAGCCCAGCGCAAATGACCGACGGGCGCTTCCGCATAGGGGATACCGCGATATTCAATCACCCCATTGCGTACGGCACCTTGCACTTTACCGGTATCTGTCTGCGCAGTTGGTGGTGACGCGCTATCCGTATTACCGCCCCCACAAGACACTAGGCAGGTAATCAATGCCGCCGCGATGATTAACTGGATGAGTTTTTTCATGTCAAATACTCCTGATGCCGAATCGGATAACCCTGTTGAAGCCACTTCTTAACCAATGGTAGAAGTAGCCTTCAATCTAAAACTACGGCTGTAATTGCAGCGACGCGCCTTTATCACCCGTACATGTAAAGGTGTACTCATTACGAACCGTGGTGAAGTTTTTAGCAGACACCTGCATCGTCACGTCCATTCCTGGGATCGGGGCATTGGGTGTTCCGTTGTTATAAATACTGCCCGCCACTGCATTGGCATTAACTTCATAGCCTCCGATAGCGCTCCAACCGGCCTCTATCCTTGGTATCTTCATGCTGATATCCGGAATCCATTGACCAGGCTGCGAATCGTTTTTAGCGCCATACCGGCAAGAGAGGTAGGCATCGACACGATAGTTTTCCCACATTTTAAATGCGTAGGTTTCACCCACAAAAGATACTTTCTTGGAATTAGAAAGGGTCGATCCATAGTAATTCATGGCGTTCGCGTCGTTTTTGGAAAGAATATAGTTTTGAGCTAGGTTATTTTTAACCTCAGCTGATCCGGCACTGTTTTCAACGATGCTCCAAATAACTTTGGCCATATTAAAATACTGGCTGAATACATCAAAGGTTTTTTGAGCATTCTCATTAAATGTTTGCCAGGAGTCGCCCGCTGCCGCAACCACTCTGTTCGGTTCAACAGCCGCGGTTACCTGTGGGCGCAGATCCTTCTTCAACCAGGCAGCCATGAGTTTTAATTGGTTTTTAGCGGCGGCCAACACTTTTGGCTGGGTGGCCGTTTCCATGTAGTACTTTAAAAACGGGGTCAGCGTCAGCGATGATTGTTCGTAGAGCGAATAGAATTCTGTAATACCCTTGTCTCGATCTGACACACGCTTCAAAAACTGATCCCACGTGTAACCATTATCGATGAGCGCCTGTTGAAAGGTTGATGGTTTCACACCAATGTTTATGAAGAATATGACGACTTCGCCATCAATATTTTTCTGGTTTGGCCAATAATCCGAAACTTTGTCCATCAGGACGATGTAGTCCCTCATGCTTAAGCCCGAGGTTTGAACTTGCCCGCATACCTCGTCCACCGTCATATCCAGATCGTTGAGCCTTGCAGCAATCTCATCACGACCCCAGGTAGGGTGGAATGTTTTAACGGTTGCAAAGAGATCCTTGTAGCAGGACTTGAGATCCGGCAAAGGCATCGCTGCCGCAAGCGCGGGCACCCCTTTGTCAGCATACCTGGCACGCAATAGCGCAGATGACGAGTCGGTCTGACTCTCTAAGAGTAGGACGTGCGGTAACCGCTTTTCATCAGCCTCGGTGGCCAGGGGGGTATCTGAAAGCGTACCCACCTCATCGCTTACGCTATACACCTTATACGTTGCTTTGCTTACTTCAACGTCATCCACCAGAATTTTGTTGACCACGGGTTGACCGGCTTCAGCTACCTGGGCCGCAGGTGCGCTGGTTGAATTATTGCTACCGCCCCCGCAGGCTGCCAGTGTTGCCGTTGCAAGCAACGTTGATAATTTAGCGTAAACGTTCGGCGGATTTATACGCATGACAGACTCCATTGAGATCCAATTGATCAAAATCCTACGTGAATTAGATACGCAAGACCCTGACGAATACTGACATCCTGTAAGCTTGGTGCCAGTAGCATTTAAAGTGCTGAATACGCTTTTGCTGCCCAAACCCATGCTGAAAAGAATCTGTTTCCTAGTCTTGTTGCTTTTGCTGCCCTTTGGCCTTGTGCAGGGTTTGGCAGCGGCGGGCCAATCACAGGCCGCCGAAATTAGCCTCAACCCAGAACTCCAGTACTGGATAGACCACGAGGGCACGGCAACGCTGGCATCGGTGTCAACGGCGTCAGCAGGTAAGGCTTTTCAAGCCGCATCCCCGAATACCGAGGTGTTGAATCTCGGGTTTATCCAGTCCCCAGTCTGGGTTCGCCTGACACTTGATCGTAAAGCAGATGCTTCGCCAGACTGGATTGTGGAAATACCCTATCTGGGTATTAATCATGCAGATTTATACCTACCGGATGGCGCCGTATTGCATAGCGGTAGCCTGGTACCCATTGCTGAGAGACCCGTTTTCTCCCGCTTTTATGCGTTTCCAGTCACTTTAGGCCCCGAGCCCGCGAATTATTATCTGCGCGTTCAATCTGCGTACCCGATCAGTCTGCCCGTGCGTTTGCTAGAAAAAAGCCGCTTTTCGGAACTCGAATCTCGGGAAAACCTGCTGCAGTTCTTCTATTTTGGCGGTTTGCTGAGCTTACTGATCTACAACTTTATGTTGTTTATTGTGATCCGTGATGACAAGTATCTGATTTACAGCTTTTTTACCCTGTTTACGGGTCTGGGCATCTTTGCCGGCAATGGTTATGCCAGTATTTATCTCTGGCCGGACTCGCCTACCTGGGATGCCTTGTCCCAATCCGTTTTATTGAGCATTGCCAGCGGTTTGGCCGTATTGTTTTCAACGCGCTTTCTTCGTACGCGACGCTATCTACCCAAAACACACCGTTTTTTACAAACGATGATGTGGCTTTATGCAGGAATTGCGGTCTTGCTTGCTGCAAGCCTGTGGAGGCCTTTCCCACTGGAATCGGTTTTTCAGGGACTTTTCCTGCTGACGCTCATCACACCGGTCATCGTTCTGGCCGCAGGAATACGCAATATCCGTTACCACATCCAGAGCTCACGGTATTTTCTTGCAGCATGGGGTGTGCTGTGCGTGGGCGTTTTTGTGTCTGCGGCCCGAATTTTTGGCCTGCTGCCCAGCAATGGCTTCACGTTATACGCGCTTCAAATCAGTTCCGGTTTGGAGATGCTGCTTTTTTCTCTGGCTTTGGCATACCGGTTTCAGCGCGAACGCGCTCAACGCGAGCAGGCTCAAAACGCCCTGATTGCTGCACAGGAAGAGACACTTCATGCGCTCCAGGTTTCAGAAGAGCGGCTGGAGAAGGCGGTAGATCGCCGGACGCAGAAACTGCAGAAGTTGCTTTTGAGTGAGCAACACATGCGCAGCCAGTACACCCGGTTTTGCGCGATGATTGCTCATGAGTTCCGCAATCCTCTGAACGTGATTCAGGCACAGGCCACTATGCTGGATAAGGACTCACGCCCTACCCCTGAAAAGAATCACGAACGAATTGAGGTCATCCGGGGCGGCATTGGTCGCTTGGTGACACTGTTCGATCAGTGGCTTGCCAATGATCGGCTGAATATGTCGATAGATCAGCTCCAACTGACTCAGTTCGATCTACAGCCCTGGCTTGAAGAAATTGTGGATGGTTGCCGGACTTACTACAACCAGCATCAATTCATACTGCAATCATCCGCCCCCAATCCAACTGTTTTGGCAGATAAACACCTACTAGAAATCGCGCTGCTCAATCTGGTGGATAACGCATGCAAGTACAGCGCATCGGGCAGTGCTGTAACGATTCGGCTACAGAGCGACAACGATGATTTGGGCATTTCGGTCACTGACCAGGGGCGCGGTATTGATCAGCAGCAAATTCGCCAGATCCTAGAACCCTATGTGCGTGCCGCTCAGGAACAACCAGCGCCTGATGGTATTGGCCTAGGCCTGGCCTTTGTCGATAAGATCATGGCATTACACAATGGCCGGATTGATATTGACAGCACCTTAGGGAAAGGTAGCACCATCACGCTCTGGCTGCCTGCGTCTCATGACACTCTGGGTCGATCATGAAGATTTAACAGTGCATTGAAAGCGTACTTGCCTCCGTAGATTGTTTCTAGGGGAAATTTCTCAAAACCATGCTCTTCCAGTTTTTTACGCAGACGGGACAAGGTGGATTCAAGGCGCCGGAAATCAAATACCGCCGGAATAAACCCCATAGCCTCTACCAGGACATCACGGTGAACCGATTCACCGGGAATACCCGCAAACTTTGTCATCAAAAGCGCCTCTCGATGGGTCAGTTTGGCGATTCGACCCGTGGGCGATATTAGTGACCAGCTACTGGTATCGAGCGACCACGCCCCATTCTGGGTCAGGTGTTGATGATGTTTTCGCGACAGGCGTTGAACCAGTGCCAATATCTCTTCGATATCGACCGGTTTGACCAGATAGTGATCCACATCGGCATTTAGACCGCGAATGCGCTCCGACGCTGCGCCAAGACCTGTGAGTATCACGACTGGCATGTCGGAAATCTGGCGAATTTCGGGTAACAGCGTTAACCCATCACCATCGGGCAAGGTCCGATCCAGAATGAGCAAATCAGTGGCGCGAATGTTGGCAAAACGTCGAAATTCAGACAAAGTCGCAAGCACCGACACCTGAAAACCTGCAAAAGAGAGAATCTCACTCAGGGGCTGGCTGAACCCTGGCTCGTCTTCGACAATTAATATGGTGTAAGTCATTTCATTAAATTACCAGCAATAAGGCGCAAGCGCTTGGTTTTGTCAGTATTTGTCAGTTTTAGAACCGCAATACCCGTTTAAAATCAGACATTAAAGCTTTGTTAAGGAAATTCGTCATGTGCCAGGTATGTGAAGAAAAAGCTTCGCCCAATCTAAGCCGTCGCAAATTGATAACGACGTTGGCTGCTTCGGCTGGCTTGCTTGCTGCGGGTATACCTGCATTTGCGGCGTCACCCCCCAAACCCGAAAATGTGATTTCTCCAGATGAGGCCCTGAAAAGGTTAATCGCCGGCAATCAACGCTACGTCAGCAACCAACCCTTACCCGCGGATTTTGCGGCAACTCGGGCGGCACTGGCCGGCGGCCAAAACCCGTATGCCAGCCTTTTGAGTTGCGCCGATTCGCGCATCAGCCCGGAATTATGCTTCGATGCCGAACGGGGGGATCTGTTCGTAACGCGGGTTGCCGGCAACTTTGTGACGCCAGAAATTCTGGCGAGCCTGGAATATGGTGCGGCCGTGCTCAAATCCCCGCTGATTATGGTGTTAGGTCATACGAGCTGCGGCGCAATTAATGCGGCCATTAAGGCTGTCAAAAACGATGAAGATTTTCCTGGTCATATCCAGCAACTCACCTCCAACCTGGCCCCTGCAGTCGATACTGCAATGAAGAAAGATCCTAATAACCTTGAAAACGCGGCCGTTCGTGAAAACGTTCGTTTGAACGTCACTAAGTTACAGAATTCCACCCCGATTCTTCGGCGGCTCGTGCAAAATCATAGCCTCCGCGTGGTCGGCGGCGTTTACGACCTGAAAACAGGGCAAGTAGCCTTGGTTTAAGCCAGAAGACAACGATGAAAAATCAAACGCCTGATCACAGCGCCGTCGAGGTATTTCTGAAGTCCTGGGAGGTCTACCAGGACATTATTCGTCATAACTACATGTTTCATCATGAAATCGCTGCGGCTGTCCGCAGTGAACTTGCAGAATCGCAATCCCAGCAGGGGCTCAGGGTATTGGATCTGGGTTGTGGTGATGGCAGCATGACGCTCAGTCTACTGCCACCCGCTCGTATTCTGTCGTATCTTGGCTCTGATCTCAGCAAACCCGCTCTGGATCTCGCTCACAAACATGCAAACCAACTGGGGATCAACGCAAAATTTGTTTGCGACGATATGATCAAAGTTGTTGAAGAGATCCCCGCAAACAGTATCGACCTGGTGTTCAGCAGCTATGCCATTCATCATCTGAACGCCCAGAAAAAACAGCAAATACTTGAGGGCGTTGCGAATCTGCTGACTGTAAATGGTCAATTCGTATTGATCGATATCTTTCGCGAACCCTCGGAAGACCGCGCAGCCTACATTCGCAATTACATGTCACATCTCCGGCAAACTTGGAAAAATCTGAGTGCCGAAGCACAAGCATTGGTGATCAACCACGCGAGTGAATTTGATTTTCCTGAACATCCTGACTTTTACCAAGTTGAATGCGAAAGGCAAAGGCTACCGAACTCTAAGCGGTTAGCCAAACATACCTGGCACGAAGCCTGGATATTTACCCGCTGACTGACACAAAAATGTCGGAATTTGTCGAAACATCGGGCAAGGCATTACGCGATAATTTAGCCATCCCCCTTCGGAAGCATCTCATGTTTAAAACACCAAAAATCAATCGCTTGCTGGCTGGTGCCTTGATAACTTTGTCGCTGGCGTCCTGCTCCGGCGGTAGCTCTAACCAGCAAACAGACCAACAGGCTGTTAATGTCAAGCTGATTGCTGTGAATGATTTTCATGGCCGACTCAAAACCGACATCAATGATAGCGGTGCCAAGGTGAAGGTGTATGACCCTTCGACAGGGCAAGTGTCGAGTGTTTACGCTGGCGGTGCCGCATTTCTGGCAACACTGGTTAAACAACTGCGCAGCACATCCGAGTTTTCAATGGTGGTCGCTGCTGGCGATATTATTGGTGCCTCTCAGCCGATTGCCGGTCTGACTTCGGAAGAAGCCGCGATCGATGTCATGAGTCAGATTGGTCTGGAAGTCACTTCTGTCGGCAACCACGAGTTCGACAAAGGTAAGGACGAGCTGATCCGTATGCAGAACGGCGGCTGCAAACCGGCCAGCCTGGGTGGTAAGGAAGGCGTCAACACCTGTATCGCGAACAGCCAATCTCGTGCAGACGGGAAGTTTTCGGGTGCCAAATTTAAATATCTGGCAGCCAATGTGACAGATACCGCCACGCAACAGCCCATTTTGCCAGCGACGTATACCAAGAAGTTGGGGAACGTCACGATTGGTTATGTGGGGCTGACTTTAAAAGATACCCCGCATTCCACGAGCGGCGCCAAAGGCCTCAGCTTTGTTGACGAAATCCCGGTGATTAATCAGAAGGCCGAAGAATTGAAGCGCAATGGTGCCGATGCGGTTGTCGTTTTAATTCACCAGGGCGGCAAATACAACCAGGCTAATTATATTGACTACCAGCCTCAGGAGGTGATCAACCAATGCGGCAGAGGCACTGCCGGATACAACGGTTTTGAAAATGTAGGCCCTATTGTTGAAGGACTCAAAAATGTGGACGTGGTCATTAGCGGCCACACACACGAAGAATATGTCTGCCCGAACTTCCGTGGCACGGGGATCCTGCTGACCTCTGCAGGTCTTTACGGTCGTCTTGTGACAGATATCAATCTAAAGATCGTTCCGGGTAAAGGCGTGACTGAGAAATCGGCAACAACGGTCCCTGTCATCAATGATATTAACGACCTCAAAAAAGTGACTTTGCCCAAAGGCTATCAAGTGCTTGCCGGTGACGCCGACACGCAAAAAATTATTGATGCCTACGACAACGCCACTAAAAATCTACTTCAGGCCACGCAAGGCTATACCCAGGAAAAGATCAGCAATTGTGGCCGTAAGCTGGCCAGCTGGGAGGCCCCGCTAGGCAACATCATTGCCGATGCATTCCTGGATAGTTACAACGATGCCAACCCCGATGCACCCGCCGATGTGGCATTTACCAATGTTGGCGGCCTACGAGATACGATTCAGTACGTTGCGCCGGATGGCAAAGTGACCTATGAATCCCTCTACGCGGTTCAGCCTTTTGGCAATGAACTCGTTTACAAGCTAATGACCGGTGCCGAGCTGGTGCGCCTGCTGGAGCAACAGTGGGAGTCAACCAACTGTAACGATGCAAAACGCATTACGCTGCCAACAGGCGAAATCTGTGGTCGGTTGCTACAACCCAGTCGCAGCATTACCTATACCTGGGACTACACAAAAGGCCAGGGCCAACCGGATGGTACAGGGGCATTGTTAGTCCCTGGTAGTGTCAAAATCAATGGCGTTGCTATCGACAATGCTAAAACCTATCGCGTGATCACCAGCAAGTTCCTTGTGGACGGTGGTGACGCGTTCAGCCAGTTTAAAGCCGGGGCCGACTACGTTAACTGGGGCGGTGATGACTTCACCGCCATTCAAAGTCTTTTCCAGAAGACCCTGAAACCGGGTATTGCACCGATTTCAAAACCCAGCCCACGTGTCACATGCCAGGGTTGCCCTGCCGGCATAGACGCTTTTATGTATGACCCGAATAACGGCGTCTGTGTGAATAATTAAAGACATGTCTCGGAGAATATACAAACCGCTTCTTACACTTGGCACGATTCTATGTGCACAATTCAGCGCTGCCGGGACGCTCAGTCCCGGCAAACTGGAAGAAATGAGCGCCAAGGCGGATGAGACCCGCCTGCTCTGTAACAACAAGATTCATTTCGACACTTACGCATTTGAAAACTGTGTCAACAGCGCCGCCAAAAAATACAAGCGCGACGACACCAATCGACTTGCAGTCACCTATGCGGGGTTTGCTATTGCATTGAGTAATACGCGCACGGGCATGGCGGGCGCTGAAGACACCGCCAAACATTTTTACTGGCTTTATCGACCGGTTCAGCTCAAATTAGGCATTGATGATATGGCGTTATGCAGCATCATACCGACGGATTGCAAGATACGCGTTGCAGAAACCCGTGAACTCGCCAGACAGCCGCGCCCTCAAAAATCATCTGCTGATTTAAAGCAAGTCGACACGCACGCTCATTAAACGATAAAGCCGTCTCGCTTCGCCAAACGCTTTGCAAGTTGTGAACCTGAATACAAGGCACCTTCCATAAACCCAACAAAACGATAGCAAGTGTGCTCACCCGCAAAGTGCAAATGCTTTCCAATCCCATCAAAGAGTGTCTGACCCTGGGTCGTGATCTGGCCTGGGGCAGGAAATGAGTAGCTAGCCAAGGCCCATGGCTGGCTCGGCCAATCCATGAAGAAAGTTTTGTTTCCAGCCTGGCTTAAGTTCGATCTGAAACCTGGGTACAGTAAATCAAGGTCTGCTAGATAGCGCTCTCTGACTGCTGACTCACCACCATTCGCGAAAACCTGCCGCGCTTGTTCAGACGAATCTCCGCCGTTGAAGCATACAAACACTGGGTTAGTGCTGTCACCCTGACCATCGGTGCCATCCCAAGTCATATTAAAAATACCCTCATTAAGGGCATACTGCTCTTGGCCCCTACTTTGCCAGAATCGGCTGGCCATGGGTGCAAACCACTTGGTGTTTGATCCCATTTGAGGTTTAAGCCCCGCCGGAAGTGCCGGCTGAAAATCGATTTTAGACCACACCGAGGGCGGGACAGCAAGGACGATGTCGTCGAAGTTCAATATTTGCCCATTAGCACAGGTAACGCTCACTTGCGAACTGCTCCAATCAATTTTTGTAACGGGGAGATTGATATGCAGATTTTTAATGCTTTCAGCAAGCTTTGCTGCTAGGGTTTGATTACCACCGACGCAGCGATGCGTTTCGGTGTCGTTCAAATAACTGACAGCACCGCCATGCCCTTTAATGACCGCCAAGATACCAAGGTAACTTTGTTTAGACGCAACTTGTCCATTGTCTGATTCAAAGGTCAGTGTCACGACCTTTTTACAAAGATCGCTACAATTGAGAGCATCCACCCATTGTTTGAGTGTTCGGCTATCTAATGCTGCAGCACCCGGCGTTTTCCATGGCTCATCAGCAACCACTTGCGCAGCATCTATATCGAGCAATTCAATTATTTGGTCGACTTCATCAAGCAATGTCTCTGCTTCAGACTTGGACAGTACTGTCCCGTTAATCCTCACCGGGCTTGCCCATTCCGGGTTATCTGTTAGAGGTCGAAGCTCTAGGTTGAAAATGTCTTTGTATGCCATCCATGTCGGGTGGTTTACGCCAATAAGTTCCGCACCGATCTCGACAACTCGGCCTTTAACAAAATCTGAACTTGAGCGCACTCTGCCACCAACATGATCACTGGCTTCTAGTAACGTCACCTGATAACCAGTCTTCTGCAGCTCATAAGCACACGACAGACCTGCGAACCCCGCCCCAATGACACCAACACGCGGCCCGGTATTAGCCGACGAACTTGAGCTACTACCGCCACCACAAGCAGTTAAGCCCAAAGTCGATATTAGGATTGAACCAGCACCAACCTGTTTGATAAATTTCCGACGGCTAGGGTTTACAGTGTTTTGACCAACAAATCGACGAAGCTGTTGATAGATTGATTGAGTCATGGTTATTCCTAGGTTATGCAGAAGTAGCGATCTAATACGTCCTCAATAAAACTTTTGAGTTCAAATGATCGACTGAGTTTAGTCGGATCTCAGCGTCTAATGTAAATCAAATGTCATAAATTTTGCGGGAGGAATCCTGACAAATGCTGACATTAAACAAAAAAGGGAAGGCCAGTTTTTAAAAAAATGGCCTTCCCCTTCTCGTTCTGAATCGCTAAATACTAGTTAGCATATTTCTTCAACAGATAACCACGAGTCCAGGTCAAGGTTTCTTTCTTTGAGAGGTCATCATTCGGGGCGACACCTTCAAAAATCGCGCCCGTACCGGACGTGAACAAACCACCAGTGCGCCACAGGAAATCCTTCATGTAGGTGGCGTCTGCACAGGAGCGTTGTGTTTGGACACCCTTAGCGGTATTACCCTGGTAACTTGCATTACACAGGTTCGCGTACGCCGCATCAAACTGCGCCTGGGTAAACGTGCTGATGAGCGAGGTTTTACTGACTAACCCTAGCGCATTGGATGCATGGTAGAAACCATCGACACCAATAAACGGTGCGCTACTCTTACCAACGGCCGTTACGAAGCTGGCGTATGAGGCAGGTTTTGCCTGATCCGGGATCGTGCCATAGCTGTTTCGCGGCAGCGCCATCACCGCAGTAGATATACCGTTGTATTTGGTGGTACAGGTGCTTGCATTGAACGACCCCGAGGTGCCTGCACTGAATTTCAGAGGGAAGGCATCCTTTGAGAGCGTGGGCGTCCATTGATTGTTTACTGCATTGGTCACAATTGTGCCGCTGTCCGGGAAGAACGCCGCGTTATAGAATAGTGAGATACCACTGGATTCAGTGTTATTGGTGTCATTCGCCGACGTGCCAAAACAATCCGTGCCGCCGTTATAGCCCGTTCCTGTCTGGTAACCATAGGACCGCATAAACTTACGCATATCATCCCCACCCAAACCCAGGAAGGTCTTGCTATAAACGTTGTAGGTGTAGCCGTTAATCTTGACCGTATACACGTTGTTTTCATCTGCCACTGAGAGCTGAGCCGTTGGGAAGGCGATTTGCATGGATGAACCACCCACTTCAAAATTACCCCGTGTCGTTGGTGAACCCGTCCAGTAAGTCTTGTTTCCGCCAAACGCATTGAAGTACTGATCATTCAGATTGATCCAGGTCCAAAGACCTTCTTCACTGTTACCGTTGATTGTCTTGTACTGTCCGGCGTTGTAGCCCCACTTAGCCACGTAGGTTTTCATGTTGGCATAGAACTGATCAATCTCGGACTGTGTATGCGAGCCACCGTTGTAAAGCGCTTCCGTGCGCATCCCTGCGGTTGCAAACAATTCAACCAGCACCTGCGACTTGGTCAGATTTAAGCCTGGGTTTTTAGCGTTCAGATCGGCAATTGCGGCGTCCAGCTTTTTGAGCTCAGGCTGCAAAACGCATGGGGCCACATCGTTTGGCCCCAAGCCCGTGTACTTAGGCCCGGTTTGACCGGCAGGCGGGTTACAACCCGGCGGCAGTGCATCACCCTTGGTTAACTCAATGACGCCTTCGTTATTCATGAAGTCGTTAATACCGTCATCGTTGGGTACATCCAGCAATTTGTCGCTGTACTTCGCGATAAATTCGATGATCGGATAGCCCCCATTACCGGGGGTCACCTTGAAAAATGACAAACGCGTGCCGCTGCTCCCTGCATCAAAGACAGCGGTATAAACCGGTTGGGTCGTGCTCGTCGTGTTACTGCTGCCACCATCGCCACAGGCAACCAAGGCGGCCGAGAGGATTAGGGCGGAAACAGTCTTTAAAGCAAAGGGGCAGTAGCGGTTCATGTCAACTCCAAAGGCAAGTTTTTTCAGTATAGGACCTGGCCATCACAAAAGCTTCGACAAATTCCGACATTTCAAGCTGTATCCGACACGAATTCGCAGCCTCTTGATAACATCGTTGCATGCGCATTTTTTTCAGAAAACTCTGGGATTATTTAGTACTGACTATCGGGTTGAACCTCCTGATGCTCTTTGCGCTCGCTCCGAGTCACGCTTATGGCATTCAACTCGATGAAATAGCAACACCCATCAACCCGATGCATCACCTCATGGTTCTTGAGGATCCGAATGACCACCTGTCATTTAGCGAGATCGAACAACTGCCCGACAGAGCCTTCAACACGCCTGAGTTCAGATCCGGCTCAGCACTCAACTTTGGTTTTACACAGAGCACATACTGGATCAAGCTGACAGCATCACGGAAGCAAGAATTACCCGCAGAATGGATCATCAAGATCCCTTATCTCGGGCTGGATCAGATTGATTTCTACGCACCCGATAGACCGCCTGTGACAACAGGGTCGACACGTGATATTAAATCGCGCGCCTTGTATCATCGATTTTTTGTGTTTCCTGTCAGTTTTGACACAACGCCTCAAGATTATTACTTTCGGGTTAAATCAACCAACTCGCTGACCGTACCGATAGAAATCTACGAACGGCAGACATTTGTGGAGTCAACTCAAAAAGAGTTGATTGTCCAGTTTTTATACTTCGGTGGTCTGCTCGCCCTTATTATCTACAACGTCCAACTCTATTTCGCGCTACGCGATAAGACCTATCTTTTCTATGGGGTCTTTGGCCTACTGATGGGGCTAGGCATTTTCGCCGGTAACGGCTTTGGACGTATTCTTTTTTGGCCAGAACAACCGCTATGGGATCAAATCTCCATGAGCGTTCTGCTCAGCATCGGTGCCAGTTTCAGTATCCTGTTTGCGCGCAGCTTTTTGAAAACGTCACGATTAACACCGAAAATCGATTTATTTCTTAAACTGCTGATCGCATGCTATCTGACTGTTGGCATCGGTTTAATTACGACACTATGGGATTTTAGCACTACCTACTTTTGGTTTCAAATGCTGATGGTGCTCACTGCCCCATATTTCATATTAATTAGCACAGCAGCTGTTCGCGTTTTAATTCTAGGGCATGAAAGCGCCAAGTTTTACTTAGCGGCTTGGGGCTTCTTGTGTAGCGGCGTTGTTCTTGCCACATTGCGGATTTTGGACTGGGTGCCTACCAACATACTAACCACCTATGCAATTCAAATCGGTCTGGGTTTAGAGATGCTTTTTCTATCTTATGCGCTTGCTTACAGAATCAGAATCGAACGGGCCAAGCGCGAACAGGCTCAAAACGACGCATTGAAAAGTCATCAGTTGATGGTGGATACGCTGACAAAATCTGAAGAAACCCTCGAGCACCAGGTTGCAGAACGAACGACTCAGCTCAAAAACAGTCTCGAAAGTGAAAAGAAGCTCCACGAACAATATGTGCGGTTTGGTGCCATGATTTCTCACGAGTTCAGAAATCCATTGAACAATATTCAGTCTCAAGCGGACCTTCTGGTTCGAGAGCACCGAGTAGGCATTGATCAATTTGACAAGCGCATGAACGTCATCGCTGCAGCTTCTCGTCAACTGGCGTTTCTTTTTGATCGATGGATGCAAACAGACCGGCTGAAGAATGCCCTGGCTCTTCGTAACGTGCAACCGATAGACATTAACATCTGGTTGGAAGATCTTATAGATCGTTACCAGCAATCTACCCTAAACCACGCGTTTGTATTTAACGAATGTGAAGCGAACCCCATCCTAATGGCTGACGAGGCATTGCTACAAATTGCGGTCATTAATCTTCTGGACAATGCCTGCAAGTACGCTACGCACAATAGTCACACAATCATTCGTACGATAATTGATGACAACCTGGTAGGCATTGAAGTCCGTGATCATGGTGAGGGCATCGATCCTTCATTGCACCAAGCCATCTTTCAGGAGTATTTCCGGGTCAACCCGACGCATGCCAAGCGCGGAGCGGGTCTTGGCTTGGCTTTTGTTAAAAGGATTGCTGATCTACACCAGGGCATGATTGAAGTTTCTAGTGCGCTGGGCAGCGGTGCCACATTTACACTGTGGTTACCGAAACAACAGGTTACAAATTAGGGCTGATCGATTTCAAATCAACGTTCAGAACATAGCCAAATCCGTACACTGATTCTAAGGGTAACGCGCCTAGTCCACCTTCGTCGATCTTTTTACGCAGCCTTCTTATAGCAACCTCCAGGCGCCGATAATCATACGACATAGGATCTTTACCAAGGTGACGAACAATATCTGCACGGGAGACAGCCAACCCAGGAGCACCAACAAAACAATTTAGGATCAATTTTTCAGTGCGTGTCAGTGATACCTGATGATTATCCGAGTCTAGTAGCGTCCATTTCACCAAGTCTATGACCCAGGCCTTTGATTGCAAAGGCGAGGCATTTCGTCGCAAACAACGATGGACAATCGCTAGCAGCTCATCATTTTGCACAGGCTTGACAAGATAATAGTCAGCATCCGCTTCCAACCCGGCAACACGATCTTCTAACTGGCCTTCGCAGGTAATGAAGACTACGGGAACTGCGTTTATTTGGCGATGCTTTTTCAAAATACCAAGACCATCACCATCTGGAAGATTTCGATCTAGCAGAAGTAGTGCGTAAGACTCCAGGTCTTCTATCGCGTTATACGCCGCCACAGAACAAACACCCGTTGGACTCAAACCCTCCAAACGAAGAATGTCACACAAGGCTTCACAATAGTCCTGATCGTCTTCAACGATCAGGACTTTTAACCGTTTGTCTTCATGCGACATATTCAAAGGCCAAGAAAAGCCTCATCTTTTACCAGTTTGTTTTTGGTGCATACAATTGCCCACTCAACTCGTAGGCAACTGAGGCGCTGTTGTGGCTCTCTGAATGAGTCATACCATGCCATATGGAACCAGGCCCATCAAATTCTTTGAATGTTACTCTGTAGTCCCCAGTATAAGTGCAGTTCGATGTCATACACATCATTGCTGCTGAAACGCCACCGTAAGAAATGCTGTGGTTCCTCCAGTATGCGACACCCCAGACGTAGCTGAGCGGATCAGAACGCTGGGCCTTTGGTTCAGTATAGAGCACATACATTGAGGTTGGATTTGCCCGGTCAGAGGATGACCAATTGCTTTCCGAAATGCTATAGGGAATATAGCCTGAACCTGGATAAGTCGTTTTTCTGATTTTGTCGTTACCTTCATTCTGCTTGACAACGGTTCCACGTGTAAATGTGCCCGTATATGTTGGCCAGCTTTCTGGTATGTACCACGTGTTGAAATTTTCGAACTCGTGCTCGGCCGCAGTACCGCTGGGACGGTTGCTCGGAATCACCACCCCCAAGAGGTTCGTGACATCATTACCATCTTTCGCGTAGTAATAACGAGACAGTGTTGGCCCACGATTTTGACAACGAACGGTCACATAAGACTTATCCGTGCCATTTTTGATCCACTCCGTCAGGTTTGCTGAACCAGTACCATTTTTACAGTCAATTCTGACCAGATTATCAAGCAACGCTTGCGGCAGGCCTTCCGTGAGCTTAAAGTACCCCTGTTCCGAACCACGAGCAAACCCAGTTTCTAATTTAGCCATATTGGCTTGCAATGCTGGTTTTAGAACGTAGGTGTATTGATCGGCCCAGTTAGATTTAACTTCGTTTCCTGGCTTTTTAATATTTAAAGCAATCCATGAACCTTCCGAAGCCTGGTAAGACTGAATCGTATCTGTAATGTCCTTAAGCATGGTCAGATAGCTGCCATGCGTTGATGTCACAATCATTTTGTAATAACTGATCAGCAGATTGCAATTGGTTCGATTTCTCAGCAAATCCCGTGATGATGAATCGCTACTACCTGCGCATTGGTTGTTCAACGCAGTAACAAAGGTTGTCTTATCCGCATCTCCAATACCCGTGTTCAAGAGTGTCCATTGATCCGCCAACTTTAAAACATCTTGGAGATTCGTGCTTTTTGCAAAAGCTTTTTCAAGCCCGCCCTGTTTCTGCACAACTTCTTTAAGCGACTTTGATGTTGTGGTGTTCACTAATTCAATGTACGCGTTGATGTAGCTGTTACGAAGGGTCTCCTGATGCAGTTTCATTTGCCGAAGGATTGTTCGCGCCTCTGTTGCTGACACGAAATCAATGAGATCATCAATCTTGGCGTCTGTCTTTGCGAGTTGGGCATAGAGCTGATTAATCGAGTCCTGGATCTTATCGAGTCTCTCGGTGGTATCGTCACAAGCATCCTTAATAAGTTCGTTGGCGATACCAAAAACAGGGATAAATCCATCGCCAATCATAAAATCACCGATACCGGATACGATCGTCATGGCGGAGGTGAAGCCAGCCGGGCACTTTCCATCACCTGCCGCGTAAGCAGGACTCACAACGTTCACGTTTGGTAGTGATGCGAGCAGTGTATTAAAGACGCGTGAACCAATCATCGCGTAGAGTTGGCTCTCCAGAACTTCAGAGTTTTCCAAACGTTTATTCAGTGCCGTATAGAACTCATCCGTCGTCAAGCCAGTGCCAGCCATACGATACTGGTAATACATACCGAGCTCTTGAAAGTCATCCGGCAATTGATCCGGGCTGTCATAATTTGTGAAGAAAATTGCCAGTTTTGCAGCCAGCAAATCCGCTGACTGTGGATAACGCTTGCGCAATTGATCAAATACATAAATGCCCATCATGCGACGTGACGTCCGCACATAGGCACGTTCAGTGGGTGCCTCCGTCAGAATATAGGCGCTGACTAAAGTACCGTTTTTGTCGAAAAATAGCAGATCCCCGGGCTTTTCCATATCGGCTTTGAATCTACAGTCTGACGTAGCCGCACACTGAATGGATCTGGAGGATTGCAGCACACCGTCATTCGTCACAATATCGACACGCGCCAAGTCATACGCGCCCAGATTAGTCATCTGGAATTGTGTTTTGCCCTCAGTTGTCGGATTCTGGTTGCTACTACTACCGCTACCGCACGCTGCCAGCAATGCGGCTGCCGTAAACCCAAGAATAAATTTGGTCAGGTTTTTCATAGGAATAATCTTTAGAATAATTAAGGGTAACAATAGTTACTCAACAAATTGCGCGCCGGTTGCGCCATTTGCCGAGAATGTAAATGTCTGGTTCACGGTAGTCAGATTCGCTGAGGACATGACAATATCGATCTGAACTTCAGGGATGGGATCTGAAACACTCCCTCGGTTAACAACCTGACTCAGCTTGGCATCACCTGAAAGCTTATACCCCCATGGTGCTTCAGTCTTTTTGACGACGATACGTAGATCAGGTATCCACTGTCCGCCGAAATCAGGATGGGTTGCACCGTAATCAACAGACAGCTGCAAATCGGTTCGATAGGTTTCCCACGCACCGAAGAAGAAACTCTTGCCAACAAATGAGACAACCGGTGAACGTGATGTCTTGGCAAACTGGTAATTGAGCTCGCTGGAATCAACGGCTGAGAGAATCTTGCTACTCGCCTCCCCTTTGGTTGATTCAACCACCCCCTGGTTATCTTTCATGAATTGCCAGACGGTTTTACCCAACTCAAACACTTTGCCAAGCGTTTCTACCCCTTTATTGACAACATCAATCACCTTACCCGCCGTTTCGTAAGGATCCGTGGCGGGGGCAACCTGTGAAACCAGCCTGCGCTCGCCTAGTGCGTAAAGCAAACGCGGACTCATATCACGCCGCAGAAAGGCGCTGGAAAGTTTGAGGTTGTTGCGTGCGCTCGCCAAAACCGGATTCGGCCGAGCCATGTAATCACGCAGGAAAGGTTCTAATGTTAGCGGAGATACCGAATATTCATTGATGAATTTATGACCACCGCCCTGAACTGCGGATAAGCGTTTCACGAAATCATCCCAGCTATAGCCCAACTTCTGCAGTGTTGATTTGAAGACACTGGCAGGGATTTCGAGATCCGTGAAGAACCTGGCAATTTTGCCATCGATGTCTTTGTCGTCAGGCCAATATTTTTCGACAACACGGAATAGCTCGACATACTCATCTACCGTCAGACCTGACTCTACCTGGCGATTGCACAATTCATCAATCGTCATATCAAAATCATTCAGGCGCTGCACGATCTGTTGTGCCGTCCTGTCGGGCAACTGTCTGTGAATGCTTTGCCAGAAGTCGTGATAGCACGCTTTGTATTTATCGGCAGACACTTCGTTTATTTTTTTAGAAGTGCTTTGTGACGTCAGAATCAGCACATGTGGCAATTTAGCCTCTTCTGTCTGACTCAATGGCTTGTCAGAGAGCGTACCCTGGCTATCAACAACACTATAAACAGTATAGGTTTTAGAGCTGACTTCTACCCCGTCTACTAGCACCGAAGTAACGACCGGTTGACCTGACTGAGGTGTAGATGAGGATGATCCACCACCACATCCAGCCAGCCCGAGAAGTGTTAAAACAAGAATTCCGTTTTTATTTCTGAGGCTTATCATTTCAGACACCATTACAATAATGGTGTTTAGTGTATCGTTTACTCGAATAAAAATTTCGACAAATTCCGACATTTATCATAAAAATTACACATGCTTAATGAGCAGATCCATAGCCCGTCAACCCCATGCACTGGGGTTAAATCGCTCAGACGGTGGTTAGCTCTGGCAGGACTTCTAATTGCATTATCACCCCCCAGCCTCGCTTGGGATAACCCGACCTATGGCGATACGAGCATCAGTATGGGAGATAGTCTCTCCTTTGGTGGTACTGATGTGCATTTTGAGAGTGACGTACTAGGAACCTGGCATTTTAATGCGGCACTGACGGGTTTAGCCGCGACGCAATCCAATGCGCTGTCAGGTGAGCCGCGAAACTATGGCGATGTATCCAATGCACAGGGAGTTATTTCGAAACAAGAGGGTCTGTTTCAGTTTTTTGCGGTTGCCGGGTTCTACTCAATGCCCGACCTCGCCACAAGCTACTTACGATCAGCGACGCAAACCAAAAACACCTGGGGTGCATTACCGATTGCAATCGCAACGATTGCGCCCGATGACAACTGGTCGTTGAACATTGGAAACCTGTTTGCGCTTGGTGGTGCCGAAGGGACTTTTACCTACGAGAACATTAATATTCAACGCGGCCTTTTGTGGGGGCAGACCAATTCTGTGACACGAGGCATGCAGCTCAATTACCAGAAAGATGCCTGGAGTTCATCGATTGCCTGGACTGACGGGGCTTACTCCGGCACATACAACTGGCTTGGTGTTTCATCCGCTTACCAGGTTAGCCCCCAGCTTGCCATGACTGCCATCTGGAATGGCTCCCTCAGTAGCAATGCTTTAAATACGATGGGCACGCCCTTACTTCAAAACAACTCCCAGATCAGCAATCTGCTGCTGTCTTATAAAACCAATTCTTTTGGCATTACACCCTACCTGCAATATACCGTTGTACCAGCTAGACCTGCCATAGGCATCAACGGGGTTTCAAGCTCGCAGGGTGTAGGCATTCTCGCAACATACCGCTTTACCCCGTTCATCGATGGCCAACCCCCCAAAAAAAATTCAACGCTGCCGTTTCGGTTTGAATTTTTGAATACGTCAGGAGATAGCGGGGTTGCGACGAACAATTTACTCTATGGTCCTAACAGCGCCGCCTGGAGCATAACCCTGACGCCAACGTATCAGAACGGTCCTTTCTTTGCCAGACTCGAAGGGTCTTATGTGAGAGCCCAGAACTACACGTATAGCAATGCTTTTGGCCAAACCGGAAACAGCCCATCACAAACACGGGTGATGCTAGAAGCCGGGATTCTTTACTAAATTCAACGGTTGAACGTCAACATGGTTTTAAAGTCGCTCGGCATTTCATCTCGGTCTGCAATCGCGCTGCTGGGTCTAATTCTCGTACCGCTCCTGATTTATCTCAGCAACCCCTACCCCACGGAACCCCTTCGCTTGGCCATTGGCCAAAAAGGGACATCCTATGAGTTCATGGGACATAAGATTGCCGAGTATTTCCGGGCGCACGGTCTAGACATCGAACTCGTTTCTACACACGGGATGGATGAAGGTATTTCGAAGCTGGACGATGACCACGCCAGCATTAACGCGGCATTTATGACTGCAGGTAAACCACCCCCGATCGCCTGGTCTGGTCTATCGTCTCTAGGGAGTGTTCAATATTCACCACTGTGGTTGATCTACCGGGGTGAAGCGCCATCGAATGGTCGGGATCTACTGAACAAACGGATAGCCATAGGGAACGACGGTACAAACACGCAAAGTTTGTTTATGGTCCTGGCCAAGGCGCGCGGTATCCGTGTCGAAGATCAGCCGAACTTTATCAAAACTACCCACGCTGACGCAGTCACCATGCTGGATAAGGGTGAGCTGGATGCGGTATTTATCGCTGACGGTCTTGACTCAGAAAACGTGCAAAGACTGCTAAAAAACCCGAATAACAAAATCATCAGCTTTGACCTGGCGGATGCTTACACGCGCCAGATCCCTTATCTCAACAAACTTGTTGTTCCTCGTGGATCCATTGATCTTGTCAACATCCGACCCAATGAGGATAAGACAATCCTTGCGACCACCACCACGCTTCTCGTCGAAAACGAATTACATCCCCTCATTCAATGGATGCTTTTGAGAGCCATTCGCGAAATTCACAATGAGGGCTCTCATTTTTTTGCGCCTACCGATTTTTTCCCAGCCCGGCTGGATAACACCACCGACTTGAGTCCGATTGCTGCACGTTACTACGATCATGGATTTCCCGCTTTAACGGAGTATTTGCCCTGGTGGTTAGCGATTTATCTGGATCGGATCTGGGTCATTTTGCTCACGGTTGTTGCAATTGTCGTACCTCTCAAAGAAATATGGTCGGCCATCCGCGATCTACGCACTAGAGATTGATGTTTAAGCGTTAGCGCTGATGATCCTGAAGGACCTGGGCAGCGTGCTGACTATATTCAAGATAGATCGTCGGCACAAAAATGCCCCGGGTCTTCAATCGATCAGCGTTTATCGCAACTTGATAATCTTCGTTATTGATGGGGGCAGGCACTCTGTTCTGATTAGGTCCATCAACGATCTTCAAAGCTAACGTCAACGCCTGACGCCCTTCCTGGCTATACGATGGATAAAAGCTAACAGCACCGCCATCTTTCACATAATTACCATCAAGCCCAATGGGAATCGCTTTTGAATTTGCTTCAATCCAGGGAATAAATTGACGACGCTCAACAGATTCAGCGCCGGCGGCGCAATTCTGCTTAAGGCCTATTGTTGGCAGAACAATCAGAACATCCTGCTTGATGGCTGAACGTGCAACGAACTGCTGCCAATCTTCAAAGCAATTCGACAGTAAATGCGTTTCAACTTTAAGCCCCTTGGATACGGCACCGTTTAAAGCATTAAGGCGGTTACGGTTCGTTAGCGTATCGCTCCCAATAACTGCCACCGTGAAACTTTGTAGGTGTTTGGTGTGATCGATAAACTCAAGAATGCCCTCAACGGGGAGGTTACGCTTTATTCCCGTTACGGGTGCATCTGGCTTGTAACCCAAATCGGCTGGATCGGATTCAATCGAGGCATAAACAATTTTGGTTTTAGGGTTGATCTCAGAGATGTGGGTAGCTATCAGCTGATTCGCTTGTTGACCCACAGCAACAATCACATCGGGATTCTGATGACGCACTGCATCGAGCGCTTCCTGCATTTTCCGGCCTTGAGGATCAGGCAGCTGTAAGCCATCAGTCGACATGTAATATTTTGTGAGGGTCACCGGTGTGCGGTTACCTTTTAGCGCTTCAGTCAGACCGATATTGAAGGCAGACACGAGGGGCGATGGCTTACTGTAGGCGTAGAGCACCAAAATTCTGGGCTTGAGCAGAATAAAACCACCCAGAAGCAGGACAAAAACCAGTAGAAAAAATGCTGGCCAGCGGTAATTTCTGAGTGTCATCACGCGAGCCCCAGAAACATCCACCAGGGGATTGAGGCAAACACCACCAAGACTCGGCCCAGATTGGCAAGCATGTTGTATTTCATGAACCCAGTTTCCGAGTACACGTCTTGTGACACGGTTGATTTCACCTGGAGATATACGGAGCTTTGATAGGGGAAAAACCACACGTCACTGAAGACCGCGCAGAGAAATATACACAGCCAAGGGTGAATGCCCTGATGTTCCGCAACAGGCAGAAGAATCACACAAGCCACCAGCATACCGGCCGTGAGCGGCAACGCGAGGCGTATCACCAGTGTCGTGACACATGCAGCAAGAATAAATACCCAGAGTCGCCCACCAACAAAGCCAAATAAGTCTTGTACTGAAGCCGCTAAGGATTGATCCAGCCCCAGATAGGCCATGATCGTCATCAGACTATCAATGCCCAGTAGGAAAAAGATCATCGGCCAATCTGTCTGATTTTTAAAGTCAACTTTCGTAAAAGCACCAAACAATAAAAACAGAACCAATATCAACCCCGCAATAACTGAAGGCTCGACATGATGCACAGAATACGTTGAGCACAACAGGACAAAAGCGGCAAAGCCAAAGGCGGCAACCTTCTCCGCCAGAGACATCGGGCCAAGACACATGAGTTGGGTATCAACCACTTGTCTATCGACAACACGTTCATTGTGAATGGGAAAACACCGACGCACCGCAATGAGATGAAAAAGAGTAATACCCAGCGCGCAAAAAAATGCTGCATACAACCAATAAAATCCGAGAAACTTTTCCTGGATAAAGTCAGGCAAAAATGTGACCGCCGTGATGTTGGCACTTTTGCTGATAGCCAACATGGGTGAAAAAAGCATTGCCCCGCCAAAGGTCGCTGCCATCAGCCCCGTAGCGGCAGGCCCCTGCTTTTCCAGTTTGAGACTGGAAGCCATGTCTTTGTAGATCGGCAACAACAAGGATATGCGGTTATTACCGGAGGGGGTAACAAACGACAGCAGGTAACCCGTCAGCAGCAGCACGAGCTGGTTACTGAACGCGCTGCTCGGTAAGGTTTTGAGCAACAACAGCACGACTCGGTAACTCAACCCGGACTTCATCACCGTGGCTGCAAGGGCGTACACCCCCAGCAAGGTCAACAAACTCGGCGTTGAAAAACCCGACAAGGCCACAGAGGTGGGTGCCAACCCAATAAAAACACAAGCCACCACAGCAATGACCGGCGGTACAAACTCATCAACTATCGAGAACGCCCACATCAGAACGACCGCGCTACCAATCGCCATAAAAATGGCGGCGTAGTCCGTAAAGCCTTTTGACTCTGCCAAAAAATACAACAAAACCGGGACCAATGTCGTCAGCAGCCAACCCAACTTTTCCTTTGCGGAGAGCACCGATTCTGCCTTTGGTTGAGAAGGCTTCCCAAGTTTTAACCGGGTTCCCGAAAAACGTTCAACCAATATCAAACTCGCATGTGTTGCAAAGCCCGGGCTCTGCCCCTTAAGCGCATTTAAGGTGTTCCGATTGATGCAGAAAAGCGTCGATTCCGATAGCGCATTTGCTGTGGTGATGTAGGACTCAAGGTTAACGGCTTCCTCGCCAAAAACACGGCCTTCAATCACACATGCAGTTCCATCTTCAGACACCACCTGCACGTCGCCCGACAACAGTAAATAGCAGGCAGTTGCCACTGTTCCATGGCTAAAGACCGTTTCGCCAGCGGCATAGCTGACGATCTCGGCGGCCCCAGCCAGTTTGGCAAGCTCCGCCGAAGACAAACGCGCAAAAAGCGGGTCTGCCTGCAATACATTGAGAATAGACTGATTCGTGTTAGTCATATGCGTCTCTACGACACCAATCTCGCGCCGCTATGTGAAGTTGCGGCGAGCAGTGCAGACACCATGATATTTGTCAGTATTGGTGCCTCGGGTCGGAATCGAACCGACACTCCTTTCGGAACCGGATTTTGAGTCCGGCGCGTCTACCAGTTCCACCACCGAGGCACGCGAACCGCATTATACACGGAGAGAAGCTTGGGGGCTCATCACTGGAGTCTCGTTGGGTACTGATTTTTCCAAAACGAACTACAGTTGTGCTGAGCATCCGCGTTAAAGACGCCAACGTTACCCGGATCCAGTAACAACACACTTGATCCGCCAAATGGCGTGGTTCTACCCGCGTATTGCGGCCAACTAGGCAGCCCTGTCACTTCGGGCGCACCGGTATAAGCAAACTTTGCCCAATAAGCCACCATCTGATTCGCGAGCGTTTGAGATGCCGGTGCCAAATTAGGGGCATTTATTTTAGTCGTGTTCGAAAAATTCGGGAACAGGTAGTTCAGCTCTGCCGAATGTACGGGCCCCATGGGAAACGGCGGACAAGGATCGGCGATGCTGACACCGCAAACAGGCGCCGCTTGGTCAGCGAACTCAAACTGGTAGATAGGTTTGTTATTTCTTGATGCCGTATTCAAGACAACGTCAGATGTACGCAAAAACAGGCAGTTGTTAATACCCAACTGCGGGTTAAAGTCTGAAAGCGCTTGACCATAAGTTTCAGCAACGACGTTGCTATCCGTACTCAGTAAACCGGGGTACTGCGCGGTAATTGCTGAGAGGCCACCCACCGGGCTTGGGTTGCTATAAAAGGCCGGGAGCCAGATGGAACTTATGGTAGATGCATTAAGTGGGTAACCTGGGTTGACTGTTTTTACGCTGTCCTGCCAAAAATACCCTGCATACAACACAAGCTCACTCCTGGTGCCGCCCATCATCATAGGAACGTTAACGAGAACATCTGCGGCGGCGGCATCTTTGAATGACAACGGCACTGTTCTATCGCCAATAACCGGGGAAAAAGCCGTGACATCGGTTGCATGCGCTTCAGAATAAGCTTCTTGCTGTGCCAGGAGTTGCGCAACCGGTTGATTGCGCATACATGCCAGCACATCGGCATTGGTGCTTGCAGTCGGACAAAGCGCCGCTTGGATGCTGGCGCTGGCTTTTGCCTCACCTTGTACAACCGTGGGCAACGGCTGCATGCAAGCAGCGCTCTCGGTAATCGCTTTCTGGAAGAGATCTTTCACTTTTATCTGCGTGCCCGCCACAACCTGATCCGGTGACGCCAAATGCATACAGACCGAGCCTGCACCTGCGGACTCACCAATAATAGTGACGTTAGTTTTATCACCACCAAACGCTTCAATATTGTCCTGCACCCACTTCATGGCCAAACGCTGGTCTTCCAGACCGTAGTTGCCGTTATAGCCATTAGAGGCAAACGCCGGATTAGGCATAAAGCCCAGCGCACCCAAACGGTAGTTGGCCGAAACAACGACCAAACGACCTTCACGCGCCAATTTATCCAGGCGGTACAAATTAGATGAGCCACCTACAAAAGCGCCGCCGTGTATCCAGAACATTACCGGCAGCTTTTCACCCGGTTTCATGTCTGCTGGAACACTCACATTAATGCTGAGGCAATTTTCGTCAACACTGCCTTCGGTTAAGCCATTGCGGGCCGCCTGAGGGCAGGCCGGACCAAAATCATAAGCCTGAAACACATTCGACCAAGACGCAGTCACCGGCTGGGGCAACGACCAACGCAGGTTCCCCGTGGGTGCCAGGGCATAAGGCATGCCCCGATATTCATTCGCGCCATTTCTCACCATACCCTGTACAGGGCCCAGCTGCGTTTGAACAACCGGTGCCAGTGCCTGACTGTTACTTCCCCCACCGGAACACGATGCAACCAGAATTGCCAACACCATGGGCGTTGCCAGTAACAAAAGTCTCCTGGACAGAGTCTTCAATTTAGTACTCATGAAAAAGCCTGGTCACGTATAAGATATTTAAAGTGACTGCTCGTATAGCAATCAATAGAAACCCTAGTGTACTGAATTACCCGCGTTGAAAACGACCACGAAACCGACAAATTCCGACAATTCAAATCAAAGGCCACAACATAACGAATGATTTAACCGTCGCATTCCAAAGGCGCTTCGTTATCATAGCCACTCCCTGAACAGATCCCTTGTTATGCCAAATCCGATCAAAAAACCTAACTTTGAATATCAGCTACGGATGACTATCCGGGATGAGCTGAGGGCATTGGCGGCTTTTTTACGATTTCAATGGAAATGGGTCATCCTGACCTTCATCGGCTTAGCCGTGTTTGTTCACGAAATCAGACCGTTTCCGCCACGTACTATCACGATTGCTACCGGGCAGCCTAATTCGACATATGAAGACTTAGGAGAATGGTATGAGCAGTACTTCGCTCGACATGGTGTTACGCTCGTTAGAAAACAAACGGATGGTGCGGTGGAGAACCTCCAGATGCTGCATGATGCAGAGGTAGATGTTGTTTTTTCTCAAGGTGGCATAGCGCTCCCCAAAGGCACAGATGCAGTCTCCTTGGGTAGCATTCAATACGAGCCGCTCTGGCTGGTGTACCGCGGGTCTGAATTCAAGGGGTCAGACCCCCTTGGTTTTCTCAAGAACAGCAAGTTGTCTATTGGTGCAGAAAAAAGCGGCACCCGGGCGTTTGTTCTCGATCTTATCAACCAGCATGAATTGAAAGATGAAGACAGAACAAATCTCGTCGTAATGAATGCCAGTGATAGTGTCCGGGCACTCCTTGACCGTCGAATCGACGGGATGTTTCTGCTTGCCAATACGGAGTCGAAAGATTTAACACAACTCGTGAACGTTGCGGACGTTCATTTGTGGGACTTCAAAACCGCTCGTGCCATTGCCAGCAAGATTCCCTACCTCACTGCTGTGAGTCTGCCTGCCGGGTCTTTCAGCCTGGCACCAGTTCGGCCATCGCAGGAGAAAGAGCTGGTTGCAACAACCACGACTATTCTGACCCACAAAAAACTGCATCCCGCAATCCAGTACCTTTTCATGATGGCGTCAACGGAGTTCTATCGCCAGACTCATGTGTACTTTCCACGGCCAGGGGGTTTTCCCGCCTTTACAGAAGCCAGCATTCCTCAAAGTCCGATAGCACAAAAATATATCAACGTCGGCCCCAGTGGATTCGAGCACACCCTTCCATTCTGGGTCGCGAGTTTTATCGACCGTATCTGGCTTTTGCTGGCTGCATTGATTGCTGTTGCCTACCCATTGACCCAAATGGTGCCTCAGTACAGAAAATTTCACTTTAAATACGATCTCGATGATCGATACATCGACCTCATGCGATTGGAAAATGCCATGTACGAGGCCCAGACGGCTCAAGACTTTGAAGTTATCTGGAGCGATTTCCGGATGCTTGAGCAGCGTATTGCTGAAACCTGGGTACCCTCTGGTGCCAAAGAAAAATACTTCATCTTTTGCAATGCCATGGAATTATTTCGGATACGGTTGGAGCGGGCCCAAGTCCGCCTTGCAACGAATCAACCGCTGGGTAAAGGTTGATCATCAGGGCGTTTTGGCGTAGCCAATCACCCTTTATACTTGCGCCCCATGAGCACGACTGTAGCAACCCCTCTATCCCGCCTGAGCGATTACGACTTTGATCTGCCCGAGTCGTTGATCGCCCAGCACCCGGCCGACGAGCGTTCGGCCAGCCGGCTGCTATTGGTCAACCCGCCTCATGTGGAAGACCGACAGTTCAATCAGTTGCCGGATCTCCTGAATGCCGGAGATCTGCTGGTCATGAACGATACGCGCGTATTACGTGCCCGCTTTTTTGGCCAGAAGGACACTGGCGGCCAGGTTGAAGTACTGATCGAGCGGATTACCGGAGCAGCTGGTCGTGAAGCCCGCGCCCAGATTCGCGCCAGCAAATCGCCCAAGCCGGGCACACGCTTACATTTAGCCGATGCCTTTCATGTTGAAGTAACGGGACGAGATGGCGAGTTCTTTGTGCTCGCGCTACCCACAGAAGAAACGCAAGATTTCTGGCAACTGACGGAAGCACACGGCCTGCTGCCACTACCGCCTTATATTACGCATACCCCCGGCACCGATGACGAAACCCGCTACCAAACCGTTTACGCCAGAAACCCCGGTGCGGTTGCTGCGCCAACGGCGGGTTTGCACTTTGATGAGCCCATGCTGATTCGTCTCAAGACCATGGGCATTGAAACCGCGACGCTGACGTTGCATGTGGGTGCCGGTACCTTCCAGCCGGTGCGTGCCGAGAACCTCGACGAACACGTGATGCACCATGAGTGGTATCACCTGCCGGAAGCCACGGTTCAAGCGATTGCTGCCTGCCGTGCCCGTGGCGGTAAAGTCGTTGCGGTGGGCACCACCTCCCTACGCGCATTGGAATCTGCTGCGAAACATCAGAACATTTTGTCCGGCGGCTTGTTGCAGCCCGATAGCCGGGAAACTGATTTGTTTATCCGCCCCGGCTATACCTTCAAAGTGGTGGATAGGCTGATCACCAACTTTCACTTGCCCAAATCCACCCTACTCATGTTGGTGTCTGCCTTTGCGGGTTACAACACCATGCGCACGGCTTACCAGCACGCCATTGAACAGCAGTACCGCTTTTTCAGTTATGGCGATGCCATGCTGTTAACCCGAGTTGAAAACGCCTTATGAAATTTGATCTGATCACCACCGATGGTGCCGCCCGCCGCGGTCGCCTGACCCTGGCACACGGCCAGGTAGATACCCCCGCTTTTATGCCGGTTGGCACTTACGGTACCGTCAAGGCGATGACGCCCGAAGCGCTGGCCAACACCGGCGCCCAGATCTGCCTTGGCAACACATTCCACCTCTGGCTGCGACCGGGCATGGACGTGATCAAACAGTTCGGTGGCCTGCACAAATTCATGAACTGGGACAAACCCATTCTGACGGACTCTGGCGGTTTTCAGGTGTTTTCGTTAGGTGATCTACGCAAGATCACCGAAGAAGGCGTCAAGTTTGCGTCGCCCATTGATGGTGCCCGACTGTTCCTGACGCCCGAGATCTCGATGCAGATCCAGAAAGATCTGAACAGCGACATCGTCATGATCTTCGACGAATGCACGCCCTACCCGGCCGATTACAAAACGGCGGCCGAGTCGATGCGTCTGTCACTGCGCTGGGCACGTCGCTCGCGTGATGAACACGACCGCCTGGAAAACACCAACGCCCTCTTCGGCATTGTGCAGGGCGGCATGCATGAAGCCCTGCGTGACGAATCTCTGGCCGGCCTGAAAGACATTAATTTCAACGGCTTCGCCATTGGCGGACTGTCCGTCGGCGAACCCAAAGACGACATGATGCGCATTCTGGCGCACACAGCACCCCAGTTACCTACCGATAAACCCCGCTATCTGATGGGCGTGGGCACCCCGGAAGATCTGATGGATTCTGTGGAACAGGGCATCGATATGTTTGATTGTGTGATGCCAACGCGCAACGCCCGCAACGGCCATCTTTTTACCCGTTTCGGCGACGTAAAGATTAAGAACGCCCGCTTCAAAACCGACACCGGGCCGCTGGACCCCACCTGTACCTGCTATACCTGCCAGAACTTCAGCCGCGCCTATCTGCACCATCTGTTCCGGACTGGCGAAATCCTCTCGAGCATACTGAATACCATCCACAACCTGCACTTTTACCAGACCCTCATGGCAGAAATGCGCAGCGCCATTGAAAAGGGCCAGTTTGCGGCCCAACTTAGTGCGCTGAGAGCTGATCGGCAACGCGGCGTGTAGACGTCGGGTCGCCCCTGAAAAGTGCTAGAATCAACGCTTTAGTTAACTATCCGCCGGAGACCCCCACGTGATCAGCCCCGCATTCGCCCAAGCCGCTGGCGCTACAAGCACTCAAGACGCCCTGAGCCAGTTCCTGCCTCTGATCGCCATGTTTGCGATTCTGTACTTCCTGATGATTCGCCCGCAGATGAAAAAGGCCAAAGAACACAAGGCGCTGGTGGCCGGCCTGCAAAAGGGTGACGAAGTCATCACCCAGGGTGGCCTGACCGGCAAGGTGACCGCCATCGGTGACAACTACATCAAGATCGAAATTGGCACCAACAACGGTGGCCCGGTCGAAATCACCGTGCAGCGTCCGGCCATCGGCATCGTGCTGCCGAAGGGCACGCTAGGCTCGCTGTAATCAACCGGATCTGCACAACACCGTGCACGTTCGACCCGGGGGCTTCGGCCCCCGTTTGACTTTTCTGTGACCTGTCATGAATCGCTACCCGCTCTGGAAGTACATTGTCGTTGCCGTTGCCCTGGTTATCGGGGTGCTCTACACACTGCCCAACTTTTTTGGTGAAACACCGGCCGTACAGGTGTCGCCGATCCGCGCCACCATCAAGTCTGACGACAAGCTGCTGCAACAGGTTGCGGCCGTTCTCGATAAGAACGGCATCTCCAGTGCCGGCGCTTTCCTAGATACCAACGGCGTCAAAGTCCGCCTGCCGGACACCGATACCCAGCTGAAGGCACGCGATGTGCTCGAACATGCCTTCAACCCCAAGGCGGATGACGCCCAGTACGTGGTGGCCCTGAATCTGCTGTCGGCGTCACCGAAGTGGCTGACTTCGATCCATGCCCTGCCGATGTACCTGGGTCTCGACCTACGGGGTGGCGTGCACTTCCTGCTGCAGGTCGATCTGCAAGGCGCACTCACCAAGCGACTGGACGCCACCTCAGCAGACATCCGCACCCTGCTGCGCGACAAAAACATTCGCCATGCCGGCATTGGCCGTGAAGACCAGCGTCTAGTCATTCGCTTCCGCGAAAACGATTACCGCAGCCAGGCTCGTGCCGCCCTGATGGATAGCCAGGCCGATCTGAACTTTGTCGAGCAAACCGTGAGCGGTGACCCAGCACTGGTTGGCAATTTCAAGCCGGAAGCCATCAAGCGCATTCAGGAATTTGCCGTCAAGCAGAACATCACCACCCTGCACAACCGTATTAACGAACTGGGCGTGGCTGAACCGATCATCCAGCAATCCGGCCCGGACCGCATCGTAGTGCAGCTGCCCGGCGTGCAGGATACGGCCAAAGCCAAAGACATTCTGGGTCGTACCGCCACGCTGGAAATCCGCATGGTCGACGACACACCGGGCGCACTGGAATCCTCGCTCAACGGTAACGTACCGGCCACCGCCGAACTTTACACCGAGCGTGGCGGCAGCCCGATTCTCGTCAAGAAAGTAGTCGTCCTGACCGGCGAACGCCTCAACGATGCCCAACCCGGTTTCGACAGCCAGACCCAGGAACCGGCCGTTCACCTCACGTTAGATGCGGCCGGTTCACGCATCTTCCGCGACATCACCCGTGACAATGTCGGCAAGCGCATGGCCATCCTGCTCATCGAAAAGGGCAAAGGTGAAGTGATTACTGCACCGGTGATCCGTAGCGAAATCGGCGGCGGCAAGGTGCAGATCTCCGGCCGCATGACCACCGTGGAAGCCAATGAAACCGCCCTACTGCTGCGTGCCGGTTCGCTGGCGGCACCGATGGATATCATCGAAGAGCGTACCGTCGGCCCATCGCTCGGTGCCGAAAACATCTCGCGCGGCTTCCATGCCACCCTCTGGGGCTTTGCCGCTATCGCGGTCTTCATGATCATCTACTACGGCATGTTCGGGGTAATCTCTGTCGTTGCCCTGTCGGCGAACCTACTATTCCTGGTGGCCATTCTCTCGCTGCTGCAAGCCACGCTCACCCTTCCCGGCATCGCCGCCATTGCGCTGGCGCTGGGTATGGCGATTGACGCCAACGTGCTGATCAACGAACGGATCCGCGAAGAGCTGCGCAACGGCTCAACACCGCAAGCCGCCATTTCGGCTGGCTACGAGCGTGCTTTCGACACCATTCTGGACTCCAACATCACCACCCTCATCGCTGGTCTGGCCCTGCTGATTTTCGGCTCGGGCCCGGTACGTGGCTTCGCCGTGGTGCACTGCCTGGGCATCCTGACCTCGATCTTCAGCGCGGTGGTCGTTTCACGCGCCTTAGTCAACATCATCTACGGTCGGCAGAAACGCCTCACCAAAATCTCCATCGGTCAGGTCTGGAAGCCTGAAACCGACGCCAACAACTCAACGAACGCCTGACCGGGAGCGACATCATGGAACTTTTCCGCATCCGCAAAGATATTCCCTTCATGCGCCATGCGCTGGTGTTCAACATCATTTCGTTGCTCACTTTCCTGCTGGCCGTATTCTTTCTGGCAACGCGTGGCCTGCACTTCTCGGTGGAATTTACCGGCGGTACGCTGGTCGAAGTGCAGTACAAACAGGCGGCCGATCTGGAATCGATTCGCGGCGGCCTGGCCAAAGCCAACTTCCAGGACTACACCGTCCAGAACTTCGGCTCCAGCCGTGACGTTCTGATCCGCCTGCCGCTCAAGCCGTCGCAAAGCACGGCGGCCATCGGTACCGGCGTGATGGAAGCACTCGATGCCAACGCCCCCGGCGCCCAACTGCAACGTGTGGAGTTCGTCGGCCCGCAGGTCGGTGAAGAACTCGCCCACGATGGCGGTCTGGCCCTGCTGCTGGTGATTATCGGCATCATGATCTACCTGGCGCTGCGTTTCGAGTGGCGCTTCGCCCTATCGGCTATTATTGCCAACCTGCACGATGTGATCATCATTCTGGGCTTCTTCGCCTTCTTCCAGTGGGAATTCTCGCTCCCCGTACTAGCCGCTGTACTAGCCGTGTTGGGCTACTCGGTCAACGAATCGGTGGTGGTGTTTGACCGCGTGCGCGAAACCTTCCGCAAGAAACGGGGCATGACCACCCCGCAGATTCTGGACCATGCCATTACCAGCACCATCTCCCGCACCATCATCACCCACGGCGCCACCGAAATGATGGTGCTCTCGATGCTGGTGTTTGGCGGCGATGCCCTGCACTACTTTGCGCTGGCGCTTACCATCGGCATTCTGTTCGGCATCTACTCTTCAGTGCTCGTCGCCAGCCCGCTGGTTATGTGGCTGGGCGTATCCAAAGAGCAGTTCATCAAACCCGTGAAAAAGATCGACTCGGCCAACGCCGATGGTGCTTGTGTTTGATCTAAACTAAGCTAACGCTTAAACGCCACCCTCGGGTGGCGTTTTTCATTCGAAGCCTCGACGTATCAAGCTGCTTTCTCTAAACGCTCAGCAATCCATACCTTAATGATCGATTGCCGGGTAACGCCAAGTTTGTCTGCTTCACGATCTAGTGAGTCAATCATCCAGGTTGGAAAGTCAACATTGACCCGGCGTTGCTCCTGACGAACCCGCCGTGCATTTTTCAGGTCAAGCGATGACATGATGTCGCCACCATTATCGAATGCCTGATCAAATTCTTTAGCTTTCATAAATTTCAACCTCCTCACTGCGTGCACGTCTCACAGAAATGATCCGGATCGTGCTGTTTCGATAGGTAATCACTGCCGACCAATATTTCCGGTCAATGCATCCAATCACCAGAAATCGTGGCTCATCTGCCGTTCTTGCTGGCACTTCCAGCAATCTAGAGTCTTCCCATAGCCGCTGAGCATCTTCAAAGCTTATGCCGTGCTTTAGAAGATTTGTTCGGCTTTTTAATGTATCGAACTCAAACTCGATCATGGTATAGAAAATATACCTTAATTCAGCAGGATTTCAAGGCGTTTACTTTTCTCTGTTATCAACATCTGACGACTGCTTTACCCAATGCTCATCTAAATGTTGAAAAAACAGAGAAGGTTTGATCTCTAACGCAGCCACGATCCGCTCAATATTAACCAAAGCCAGATTGCGCTCCCCTCGCTCAACGCCGCCCATATACGAACGGTCAATATCGCAGAGGTCTGCGAATGCTTCCTGTGAATAGCCTTTCGCCTTCCGCTGTTGACGGACCAAATGCCCAAAGGCAACCAGGATCGGAGGCTTTGCCGTGTTTTTTGCCATAGCTAATGCTCCCGTTTTGGAGACGAAAGCACCACGGCTGAAAGGTACACGGTTTATAAGTTCGCGGTCTATAGGTATTTTTATGCTATTCTTGATCACAGCATTAATAGATACTTAATTTACGTACAGGAGTTTGCTATGAAACTGAAAGCCATCGTAACACTCACATCCATTGCGTTATTAACCGCCTGCGGCGGGGGTAGCGGTGGTGGCGGCAGCCAGCCAGTTGCTAACCAAGATCCGCAGGGATTCTGGACCGGCACTTCGTCGGGTAGTCCTGCAGGTACTTTTAACCTTGGTGCAATAGTCTTGGAGAACGGTGAGTTCTACAGTATGTTTTCTCAGAATGGTGTTGCTTATGGGGTTGATTACGGCACAGGTACAGTATCCGGCACATCCATAAACGGAAGCCTGCAGGAGTTTTATATTCCTACAAATTCTGTAGTTGCTGGTTCTATTTCCGCAACATTTTCACCCAAGGCCACCCTGCAAGGCACTACGAGATATACCAACGGCGTAACTACAGCTTTTACCACGACATACAATACAAGCTATGACACACCGGCTAGCCTGAGCGCTATTACAGGCGTTTATGCAGGAAACTATTACACGGGTGCTCCAGTCAGCCTTTCGATTTCATCCAACGGGGTTGTCAGCGGTAGCTCGACAAATTGTATTATCACCGGCTCAGTGACTCCAAGACCAACTGGTAAGAATGTCTATAACGCAGCGCTCAATTTCTCCGGAAGTCAGTGCGCACCGGGTCAAGGAAGCGCATCTGGCGTCGGCATTCTTAATGTCATTAACGGGGTAACCTACCTCTATACAGCAGGCCTAAATCCATCCAAAACTAACGGTTTCTTCTGGATAGGCCGAAAGCAATAAAATTGAGATAAGCAAGACCAACGCCACCTTCGGGTGGCGTTTTACTTTCAGGCTTCAGGCTGCTGACTCAAACTGCGCGCGGTATGTGCGACTTGCTCAGCCCGCTTACGCCAGCCCTCCCCGAAATGCACGTAAGTGGGCAACATCTGATAGAAATTTTGTCGCGCCTCGGTATACGCCTCAATGAGCGCATGCAGTCCATGCTCTGCGACGTAGTCATTCACGGCAGCTAGGGTCTTCGAGCCAATAGCGCCATCGGCCGGCGCACCGACTAATCTCTGCAATAGCCGCGCCGCCTGGGCTGGCCCGGTATTTACCGCTGTATCGAACACGGCAAGATCAAGGCCGTCTGGCAATTCATCACAATGACAGGCGTTCCAATAGCGCTTGCGATAGATCTCGGCCAAGTGCTCGTCGGAGATGGCGCGTAATTCATCGTGCGTAACATCACGGCCGAGATAGTGGGCATAGGTTTTGTGTGTGACGCCCTTCATGGTGGCACCACCCGGGTCGTTCGGGTGGTTAGCCCACCCACCCTCATGCTTGAGGGTATGCGCCAGCGCCGCGGGAAAATTACGTTCCATGGCGCTGGCGATGGGTGTGCGGCTGATTTCCGGCCATTCAGGCAGGCAGGTCCTCTACCTCTGCGAACACATGCTTCACCCGTAGGGGTGCTGCACCGTTTTCAGCAATCGCCAGCAGGCGATCAATGTTCGGGTGCTTACCCAGGTTAGAGCGCGCATCCGCCGTGTGTTCGGCAAAAACTTCCAGCCCCTGCTTGGCGGCTTCCTGATTGATCGAACCCCAAACCTGGGCCAGATGGTTGTAGACCGTGAGCGAACCCTGGCTACCGGCTTTGTTTTCAATGATACCGGCCAGGTTGCCCTCGCTATCGCGCAGTTCAAGAGCAGCCAGATGCGAGATGCCGGGCAGTTTTTTCAGGTTATCCGCGAATGCCATGTTGCTTGTTCCTTCAATGTTCTTAGATACGCTTGGCGAGCTCGGCGGCTTTGCCGGTGTAGCCCCACGGGGTCAGCTCTAGCAGCGCCTTTTTGGCATCGGCCGGAATATCCAGCGTGTTCACAAAGGCCTGCATGCCCTCCCGCGAGACACGCGTGCCGCGCGTCAGCTCTTTGAGCTTCTCGTAGGGATTAGCAATGCCAAAGCGGCGCATGACGGTCTGGATTGGCTCGGCGAGGAGTTCCCAGTTGGCATCCAGATCCGCCTTCATGAGGTCGGCATTGAGTTCCAGCTTGCCCAGTCCTTTGAGCAGCGAGTCGTAACCGAGCAACGTGTAGCCCAGGCCCACACCCATATTACGCAGCACGGTGGAGTCGGTGAGGTCACGCTGCCAGCGCGAGATCGGGAGTTTCTCTGCCAGGTGCTTGAGCATGGCATTCGCCAGGCCCAGGTTGCCTTCGGAGTTTTCAAAGTCGATGGGGTTCACCTTGTGCGGCATGGTTGACGAACCGACTTCACCGGCCTTGACCTTCTGCTTGAAGAAGCCCAGCGAGATGTAACCCCAGACGTCACGGTCGAGATCGATCAGGATACCGTTGACGCGGGCGAACGCATCAAACAGCTCAGCCAGCGCATCGTGCGGCTCGATCTGGATGGTGTACGGGTTGAAGGTCAGGCCCAGCGATTCAACGAAGCGCTTGGCAAAGCCTTCCCAGTCGTAACCGGGGTATGCAGCCAGGTGGGCGTTGTAGTTGCCGACCGCACCATTGATCTTGCCCAGCAGTTCGACCTGGGCAATGCGCACGCGGGCGCGCTGCAGGCGGTAGGCGACGTTGGCCACTTCTTTGCCCATGGTTGATGGCGTCGCTGGCTGGCCGTGGGTGCGACTCATCATCGGCACTTCGGCGTAGGCATGCGCCATCTCCGTGAGCTTGGCGATGACACGATCCAGCGTCGGCAACATCACGTCTTTACGAGCGCCCTGGCACATGAGGGCATGCGACAGGTTGTTGATGTCTTCCGAGGTGCAGGCGAAATGGATGAATTCGCTGACCTTGGTGACTTCGGCATTGGCCTGGGTTTTGTCTTTGATCCAGTATTCCAGCGCCTTGACGTCGTGGTTGGTGGTGGCTTCGATGCCTTTGACTTCTGCAGCATCGCCCTCAGTAAAGTTGTTCACCAGGGCATCCAGCTCGGCAATCGTGGCCGGCGAGAAGGCAGGAATTTCGGCAAAATGCGGCTCAGCGGCCAGTGCCTTGAGCCATTCGATCTCCACGCGCAGACGGGCGCGGATCAGACCGTATTCGGAGAAATGCGGGCGCAGCGGGTCAACTTTGGCAGCATAACGGCCATCCAGCGGCGAAAGTGCTGTCAACGCACCAAGATTTTGAGACATCTGAAGCTCCTGAATACGGAAAATCGAAACAGCGATTTTATCATCCGCCCGCCCGGCTGACCCACTAAGACTGGGCGACATCCCGAGTTCGGTGTAGGGTATGGGCTGATTTCTGTTGACCGGAGCCCCCCATGAAATTGCTAGGCACCCCTACCAGCCCTTATGTGCGCAAGGTGCGCCTGATGCTGCTGGAAAAGAACATCCCTCACGAATACCTGATTGATCCGCCGCGCGAGCCCGGCAGTCTGGTTGTTCGCGTTAACCCGCTGGGCCGTATTCCGGCGCTGATTCTGGATGATGAAATCTGCGTCTTCGACTCGCCGGTGATTGCCGAGTATGTTGACAGTCTGAATGACACCCCGGTTCTGATCCCCCGCGACAACGCCCTGGCCCGCATGCGGGTAAAACGCTGGGAAGCCCTGGCCGATGGCATCATGGATTCGGCCATTGCTGTGCGCAACGAACGCATCCGCCCGGAAGAAAAACAAGAACCTGGCAACATCACACTGCATAACGGCGCCATCAGCCGTGCGCTGGATTTTGCCAGTGTGAGTCTGGGTAATGACACCTGGACCAACGGTGAAAGCCTCTCACTGGGCGATCTGGCCCTGTTCAGCACGCTGGTGTATCTGGACCTACGTCAGCCGGAACGTGACTGGCGCCCCCCCCATCCGAACCTCGCCTTTTTGTTTGACCGTATGGCGGCACGCCCCAGCGCGCAGGCCTCACTGGCCGAACAGGCTTAACCGGGCATGTAAAAATTACGCGGGGGATTTATCGGCGCATGAATCAGCCAGCGATTGCAGGTCGGCGGTCACGACCGGCTGACCGCCCATGCGGGCCGATTCGATGATGCCGCCCCCGAGGCAGACCCGGCTTTCGTACATGACCAGCGATTGACCGGGCGTGACGGCCCACTGCGGTGAGGCAAAACGGATGACGGCACGTTCGGCGTCGATACGTTCAATTTCACAGGGCGCATCGGGCGAACGATAACGGGTTTTAGCCGTGTACACCCAGTGCGTGTGCGGCAGCTCCCCCGAAACCCAGTTCATATCGGTGATGGTGACTTCATCCACGTATAGCGCCGGGTGATCGTGACCGGCAACCACATAGAGCACATTGGCTGCCAGGTCTTTACGCGCCACGTACCAGGCATCATGCTCGCCGCTCCCATGATCGTTGCCCTTCACGCCACCAATATGCAGGCCTTTACGCTGCCCCAGGGTATGGAACGCCAAACCCTGATGGGTGCCCAGCAGTTTGCCGGAATCCAGATCCCGAATCTCACCGGGGTTTTGCGGCACATAGCGCTGCAGAAAATCATTGAACGGGCGCTCACCGATAAAGCAGATGCCTGTGGAATCTTTTTTCCTGGCGACCGGTAACCCAGCAGCCTCGGCCTTGGCGCGCACTTCCGGCTTCAGCCAGCCGGCCAGCGGAAACAGCGCCGGTTTGAGCTGCGTCTGATTCAGGCGATACAGGAAATAGCTCTGGTCCTTGTTGCCATCTTCGGCCTTCAGCAGCTGCTGTTTGCCGTCAAAATACTGCAGCCCGGCGTAATGGCCGGTGGCAATGTAATCCGCGCCCAAGCTGATGGCGTGCTCAAGAAAAGCGGCAAATTTGATTTCCGAGTTACACAGCACATCGGGGTTGGGCGTGCGGCCGGCGTTGTATTCCTGCAGGAAAGTAGAAAACACGCGGTCCCGATATTCCTTGGCGAAGTTCACGATTTCCACGTCGATCCCCAGAATATCGGTGACACTCATCACGTCAATCAGATCCTGACGCGTGCTGCAGTATTCGTCGGTGTCGTCGTCTTCCCAGTTTTTCATGAACAGGCCGATCACACGGTAGCCCTGCTCCTTGAGCAATAAGGCAGCGACCGATGAATCGACACCGCCGGACAGACCGACGACGACAGTCTTTGCAGTTTTAACAGACAAAGATGACATGAACTTATTCCTCAGCGGCCTGCCGATGATGTTGCGGCAGCCGTATGGTGTTGCGTTTCCAGGCTATAAAAGCGGTAAGACGCCCATTCTCTCACGGGCTGCACCGGCGGCAAGCTGCCCTGTTCCACGAACCAGGGGTCCACGGTGTAAATCCCGCTATCATCTTCGACATCGGCAGCCGTGGCGATCAGCGTGGCACTGTAATGGGAATCCAGAAACAGGGTCCGGTGGGCATAGGGCCCAACCCGGTGCCAACGCAATGCCTGCCGATGCGCCAGAAACGAGAGGATGTTGCGCGTGCTGGATGAGTGGTCAATACAATCCATACGACCGACGACGGTCTCATCTTCTTCGTTGCCGGGTTCATCCGCGCCAATCGGGATCTGCTCGGCGGCCGTTGTGTAAAATCGGCTAACCACCTCGGCCACAGCAAGCCGCTCGGCCTCCGGTGTTTTCGCCTGGCGCAATGGTACGAGCATCTTTTTGAGCCAGGGCTCCGAATAACTGACGACACCGGGTGTTTTACAGCTCCAGTCATAACAGAAGCGCACCAGACCATCGGCCAGCGCCTGCGACGCGCTGAGTGCCAGGCAACATGCCAGCAAGACTGCGCGGACCGTCATCACGTCAATCGTAGTGGGTAATACTATCCAGCGGCAAACGCCGACCGGATACCCAGTCTTCGACACATTGCAGTACCAATGGACTGCGATGGCGCGTCTGCGACGCGCGCAACGCTTCCAGCGTCAGCCAGTGGGCCGCAATGATGCCGTCATCCAGTTTCGGATTTGCTTCAATCTGGTCCAGCCGACAGGCAAAGGCAAAGCGCAGGTAGGTGATATCACCGGCCGGCACCGTCCACTGGTACACCCCGACCAGGGCTTCTGGCGTGACGTGGCAACCGGTTTCTTCCAGCGCTTCTCGGGCACAAGCGGCAATCAACGATTCGCCTTCGTCCAGATGCCCTGCCGGCTGGTTAAAACGCAGGCCGGTCGAGGTTTCTTCTTCCACCACGAGAAAGCGACCGTTGCGTTCAACCAGGGCAGCAACCGTGACGCTGGGTTTCCAACGATGTTTTTGGCTATTCATACATATCATTTTACCGAAAGAGGCTATTTCGGCAGCGCCGGCACGGTCCAATGCAAAATCCTGGCCGTCACCCTTGTTGCCATTCCTGATTTTGAGGCAGAAATCAGCTAAAATCACGCGATCCGGTCGCCATGCTGCGACCCCACTAAGACGATTGAACAAAGGATTCACATCATGTCGATGTCCGACCGCGACGGTTTTATCTGGCTGGATGGCAAGCTGGTTCCCTGGCGTGACGCCAATACGCACGTGCTGACGCACTCACTGCATTACGGCATGAGTGTGTTTGAAGGCGTCCGTGCTTACGACACCGGCCGCGGCACCTCGATTTTCCGCCTGCAGGATCACACGCGTCGCCTGTTCAATTCGGCACACATCTTCCAGATGGAAGTGCCTTACGATGAAGCAACCATCAACGAAGCGCACAAGGAAGTCGTGCGAGCCAACAATCTGGAAAGCGCCTACATCCGCCCGCTGGTGTACTACGGGTCGGAAAAGATGGGCGTGTCACCGAAGGGTGCCAAGGTCCACGTGGCCATCGGTGCCTGGGCCTGGGGTGCGTATCTGGGCGAAGACGGCCTAAAGAAAGGCATTCGCGTCAAAACCTCGTCGTACACGCGTCACCATGTGAACGTGTCGATGGTTCGCGCCAAGGCCAGCGGCCACTATGTGAACTCGATTCTGGCCAACAACGAGGCCGTCGCCGATGGTTACGACGAAGCCCTGCTGCTGGATACCGAAGGCTATGTTTCGGAAGGCGCTGGCGAAAACCTGTTCATCATCAAGAATGGTAAGGTCTACACGCCCGAACTGTCGTCGTGCCTGGAAGGTATCACCCGTGACAGCGTGGTCACGCTGGCGCGTGAACTGGGCATTTCAATCGAAGAAAAGCGGATTACCCGCGATGAAGTCTACTGCGCTGACGAAGCCTTTTTCACAGGTACCGCTGCTGAAGTCACCCCGATCCGCGAGCTCGATAACCGCAAGATCGGTATCGGCAGCCGTGGCCCGGTCACCGAACGTATTCAGTCGGCCTACTTCGATGCGGTCAATGGCCGCAATCCGAAGCATGAAGACTGGCTGAGCTTTATCTAATCCAGACCCACTTTCCGAGGCTTTACTGATGACTGCACCGCTTGAAAACACGCTGTCGGCCAAAGCACTGACCGTCACAGCGGATGATTTGCCCCTGCATTGCCCGCCCCAGGGTGTGCAACTGTGGTCAGGTCACCCGCGCGTTTACCTCGATGTTCTGAAAACCGGCGAAGTGAAGTGTCCATACTGCGGCACGCATTACACGTTTTCCGGTCCGCAACCGCACGGCCACTAATCCGGGACAGTACGCAGGCAGGCTGCCCCATTGATGAACGCAGTCTCCCTGCTTGTCGCACCGGCCTGGGTGGGCGACGCCGTGATGAGCGAACCGCTCATCCGGCAGATTGCCGACCACGACCAGAAACCCGTTGATGTTCTGGCCCCTCCCTGGGTGGCACCGCTCTACGAGCGGATGCCTAATGTCGGCCAGGTCATCCCTGCACCCTTTGCCCATGGTCGCCTAGACCTCAAAGCCCGTTGGGCGCTGGGTCGCCACCTCGGCACCCATGGCTACCAAAATGCCTACCTGCTGCCCAACTCGCTGAAATCGGCCCTGCCCACGTTTTTTGCCGGCATCCAGAATCGCATCGGTTTTACCGGGGAATGCCGCTACGGTCTTGTTAACCGACGCCAGCCCCTGGATCAACAGGCGTTACCACGCATGGTGGACCGCTTTCTGGCACTGGCCCCGGCAAGCTCATCCGCCGCCCAAGCCCCGGATCTCGACATCCCCCGCCTGACGGCGCGCCCCGGCGCCTTTACCGCACTATGTGACACGCTGGGTTTAACGACTGGCCAGAGCCGCCCATTGGCGATCCTCTGCCCGGGTGCCGAATACGGTCCGGCCAAGCGCTGGCCGGAAGCCCACTTCGCACAACTGGCAACCGCCCTGCAGCAAGCGGGCTTTACGGTCTGCACGCTGGGCTCCGGCAAAGATCAGGCCATCGGTAACGCCATTGAAAGCTTAAGCCATGGCGCGGCCATCAATCTGTGTGGACGCACGCAGCTGGCAGAAGCCATTGATTTGTTAAGCGGCGCATCGGTGGTAATTTCCAACGATTCCGGTCTCATGCACGTCGCCGCAGCGCTGGATCGCCCGCTCGTGGCGCTGTTTGGCTCATCATCCCCGGTCTTTACCCCGCCGCTTGCCAAACAGGTGCGCATTCTGCAGCACCCGGTGCCATGCAGTCCCTGTTTTGCCAGAACCTGTCGTTACGGCCATCTGGATTGTCTGAACAAGCTCACGCCAGAGACCGTTCTCACGGCCACGCTTGCCATGATGCCCCTTTCCGAAAGCCCCACCCCATGAGCCTGCCACCGCCCTCGGCCCCAGTGCCCAACTGCGCCACCCCCGATGATGCCGAGCGCGGTTTTTACGAAAGCATTGCGCAAGCCAATCTGGACGCGCTGATGGCCATCTGGGCCGACGAAGACGAAATTGTCTGCGTCGATCCGGATGGGCGACGTGCTGCCGGTCACGCGGCGATTCGCCAGGGCTGGCAATCGATTTTCAGCGGCTGTCATCATCTGGAAATCGAAGTGATGAACATTATGCGCTGGCAGAGTGGCCTGGTCGCCATTCATCTGGTCCAGGAAAGCATCACCCTGTTCAGCGTCCCTGAAGAACTCACGGACCCCGAACATCCGAACACGCTCGTTCGCCGTAATGGCGTCACCACCGCGATGAATGTCTATGTCCGGGGTGGCAACGGCTGGCGCCTCGTATGCCATCAGGCAACGGCACAGCTGGCGGACGTTGAAACACAAATCACGAGCGCTGCAACACATACCCTGCACTAAATTCAGACAGACGTTGAATGCTTCCGCTTGCGCCCTATCGAGCCCCGTTCTTTCTGTTTAACGGGCACTTGCAGACGCTCTGGCCGGTCTGGCGCAATCTGCGACAGGCGCCCATCGGATGGCCACGCGAACGCTGGGATACCCCCGACGGGGACTTTATCGATGTGGATTGCATCAGTCCGGAGGCCAACCCCACACTCGAAAGCAACGCACCCGTCGTCATCCTGTTTCATGGCCTGGAAGGCAACGCCCAATCCCACTACGCCCGCAATATGGCCACTGTGCTGCAACAGATCGGCTGGGTGGGTTTTGTGCCGCATTTTCGCGGCTGTAGCGGCGAGCTGAATACCCTACCCCGCGCTTATCACTCCGGGGATGCCACCGAAATCGACTGGATCCTGCATCGCTTCCGAGTGCGCTTTCCCAATCGCCCGATATGTGCGGCGGGTGTTTCACTGGGCGGCAATGCCCTGATGAAATGGCTGGGTGAGCAGGGTACCGCCGCCAGCGCCGTCATCGATGCCGCAGCCGCCATCTCTCCACCCATGGATGTGGCCGCCTGTGGTGCCTGGCTAGACCAGGGCGCCAATCAGAAGGTCTACACCCAGCATTTTCTGCGCACCATGAAGCTGCAGAGCGAGGCACGACTGGCCCGCTTCCCGGGGTTATTTGATGCAGCACGCATGCGCTGCGCCAGCACCCTACGGGAATTTGATGACACGGTCACCGCACCCCTGCATGGGTTCAAAAACGTGGATGACTACTGGCAGCGGGCCTCGGCCCTACCTGTGCTCGGCAATATTGCCTTGCCAACGCTCTTGCTCATGCCGCGCAATGATCCGTTTCTCACTGCCGTCTGTTATCCGGCACCCGCGCAGTGCCCGTCGGTGCTCACCCTCGAAACACCGGCAAGCGGTGGCCACGTGGGTTTTAGTGGTGGCTCAGGGACACAACGTGATCTATGGCTGCCTACCCGTATAATTAACTTCTTTGCACAAACGCTCGACCTGAACTGAGATCACACCGAGCCTAACGACGAGAACGACCATGTCCCGTTTTGCCATTCCCGCCCTGCCCGCCTCGATTTTTAAAGCCTATGACATCCGTGGGATCGTGGACGATACCCTGACGCCGGAAGTGGTGCGTGCTGTCGGCCTAGGCCTCGGCACACTGGCGCGAGAAAAAGGCGTGAAAGCCATTGCGGTGGGTCGGGATGGCCGTCTGTCGGGTCCGAGCCTATCGCTCGCGTTGCAGGAAGGTATCGTCGCTGCCGGCGTCGATGCGATTGATGTCGGCTGCGTGCCGACACCGGTGACTTACTTCGCTGGTTTCCAGCTGGAAACATACGCCTGCGTCTCGGTCACGGGTAGCCATAACCCGCCGGATTATAACGGTCTGAAGATGGTCATCGCCGGTGACACGCTGGCGGGTGATGCCATTCAGGCCTTGAAAAAACGGATTGAAGCCGGCGACGTCCACTGGGCCGATCAGCCGGGACAGATGCACGCCGCCGATGTTAAAGCCGCCTATCTGGACCACATTGTCGGCGACGTCAAACTGGCTCGCCCGATGACCATTGCCGTCGATTGCGGCAACGGCGTGGCCGGTGAACTGGCACCGGAGCTCTTCCGCCGCATGGGTTGCAAGGTCATCCCCATGTATTGCGACATCGACGGGACCTTCCCGAACCATCACCCGGACCCTTCCAAACCCGAAAACCTGGAAGACCTAATCGCCGCGCTGAAAAAGACGGATGCCGAGATCGGCCTAGCCTTTGATGGTGACGGTGATCGCCTGGGCGTCGTGACCAAGGACGGCGAAGTGATCTTCCCGGATCGCCAGATGATGCTGTTTGCCCGTGATGTCCTGAGCCGTTGCCCCGGCGCGCCCATCATTTTCGACGTGAAGTGTTCGCGTCTGCTCGGTGACGAGATCCGAGCGGCTGGCGGTCAACCGCTGATGTGGAAAACCGGCCATGCGCTCATCAAGGCCAAACTCAAGGAAACCGGTGCCCCGCTGGCCGGCGAGATGAGCGGCCACGTCTTTTTCAAAGAACGCTGGTTTGGTTTTGACGATGGTTTATACACCGGTGCTCGTCTGCTGGAAATTCTGTCGCGCGCACCGGATGCCAACCCCGTCCTGACCGGCCTACCCAATAGCCAGAGCACCCCGGAACTGAATATCAGCATGAAGGAAGGCGAACCGCATGCTCTGATGGCCGAACTGGCTATCGCACCGGACTTTCCCGGCGCACGTGATGTGATCACCATTGATGGACTGCGCGTGGAATATGCCGATGGTTTCGGTCTGGCCCGCCCGTCGAACACGACACCAGTGGTGGTGTTGCGTTTTGAGGCGGATAACGAAGCGGCGCTCTCTCGCATTCAATCTGAATTCCGCCGGGTGCTCCATCAGGCCCGCCCGGGTCTGCCCCTACCGTTCTAACTGGGCCGTCAAGCCGGCGGCGGCACCACCTGCCGCCAGGCTGCCAGCTTGTCCTCCAATGAGAGGCTGGCGTGTGCCGGGCTCGTGGATGGTAGCCGAACCCTCCGGAGATGTGCCGCGTCAGATAAGGTAGGAAGCACCCACCGATTGAAGACCTGCTCGGCATGCCCCCCATTGAAGTACACGCGTGTGATCAACGGATGCCCTGCAAAGAATGTCGGAAACGCATTAACCACCTGTGTTTCCCGGCGGATATCGGCATCCAGACTACCGGCGCGCTCGCAGGATTGCAGCACATCCCACACGGCAATCCCGGCCTGCTGCAGGCGCGTAACGCGTTGATGGTAAGACATCTGCGCCACATCAAAACCCAGCAAACACCCCATGATCGGCCAGAACCGGTTCTGTGGATGCGCGTAGTACTGGCCAGCGTTGAGTGACGCCACACCGGGCATGCTGCCAAGAATCAAACAACGGGCATCAGGCCGGGCAATGGGCGGAAAGCTCCGGACAATCAGCCCCTGTGCCACGGACACAGCGCGTTATTTGCCGCTCAGACTGCGACGGTTGTAGTCTTTGTCACCCGGCATGATGTAACGGCCAACACCGAACAGGCCTCCCTGCGCCCCTTCCGGGCGTAGTTTATTTTCAGGGAACTGGTCGGCCACTTTTTTGGCCTCTACCGCTTTGGCGGTATTCACATATTCCCAACGGCCGTTCGGAAATAGCAACACATCCTCACCCTTCGCCGTTTTGCCGGCAATGGGCGTGCGATCCGGCGCATCCGCAATATCGGCCAACACCTGCTGGCCACTCAGGGCCAGCAGGCTGTAAAGCATCCATCGCAGAAGCTGCGCCCGTGTCATCTTAACGCTCGGCAACCCAGGCGTTGACGGATTCCAGGGCATTGAGCAGATTGGCGGGCTGCGTACCGCCTGCCTGTGCCATATCCGGGCGGCCGCCGCCCTTACCGCCCACTTGCGAGGCAACATGGTTGACCAGTTCACCGGCCTTGAAACGCGTTGTCAGATCAGCGGTCACACCCGCGATCAGCGAGACTTTATCGCCCTCCGCAACACCCAGCACAATGACGCCCGACTTGAGCTGACCTTTGAGCTGATCCAGCGTTTCACGCAGCGCCGAACCACTCACCCCTTCCAGTTTGACGGACAGCACGGCAACGCCATTCACCACTTTGGCCTGACCAGCCAGATCCCCTCCCTGGGCAGCCACCAGTTTGGATTGCAGGCGATTGATTTCCTTCTCCTGCGCCTTCTGGCCTTCGATCATGGCGTTGACGCGCGTCGGCAATTCGGCCGGCTTGCATTTCACCAGACCCGCCACTTCGTTGAGTGCCTGACGGCGGAACTGCACGGCGGCCAACGCATAATCGCCGGTCAGGGCTTCGAGGCGACGCACACCGGCAGCGACACCGGATTCCGCCAGAATCGTAAACAGGCCGATATCCCCCGTACGCGCCACGTGCGTACCACCACACAGCTCACGCGAGGTGCCAATATTCAGCACACGCACCTTGTCACCATACTTTTCGCCAAAGAGCATCATCGCGCCCAGTTTCTGCGCATCTTCAATGGCCATTTCGCGGGCTTCGGTCGGCAGGTTGCGCATGATTTCGCGGTTGACGATGTCTTCCACGGCACAGATCTGCTCCAGCGTCATGGGTGCATTATGGGCAAAGTCGAAGCGGGTTTTCTCGGCATCGACCAGCGAACCTTTCTGTTGCACATGCTCGCCCAGCACTTCACGCAGGGCTTTATGCATCAGGTGGGTGGCCGAGTGGTTACGCATCGTGCGCTCACGGTCCAGCACATTGACGCGCGCTTCGACCGTATTACCGACCGTGAGTGACCCCTGGCGCAGCGTGCCGTGATGACCGAATACCTGGGCCTGAATCTTCTGGGTGTCTTCCACGAGGAACTCGCCATGCACGGACGTCAGCACACCGTCGTCGCCGACCTGACCACCGGACTCGGCGTAGAACGGCGTTTTATCTAGAACGACCACACCGGTATCACCGGCAGCCAGGCTGTTGACCGCCACACCGTCCTTATACAGGGCGATGATGTTCGATTCGGTCGCCAGCAATTCATAACCTTCAAACTGCGTCGCCGGGCCTTCATAGGCCAGGGCAGCGGCGGAATGAAACTTACCCGCGGCGCGGGCCTGTTCGCGCTGACGCGTCATGGCCGCATCAAAGCCGGTCTCATCGACATTCAGCTCGCGCTCACGACAGACATCGGCGGTCAGGTCGAGCGGAAAGCCGTAAGTATCGTGCAGCTTGAAGGCCAGATCACCATCGAGCACGCCACCAGCCGGCAGGTTGGCCAGTGCGCCGTCGAGGATTTCCATGCCGTGGGCGATGGTTTCGAAGAAGCGCTCTTCTTCGAGGCGCAGAATATCGGTGACGCGGGCTTCAGCACGGGCCAGCTCCGGGTAGGCTTCACCCATCTCCGCCACCAGGGCAGACACCAGCGTATTGAAGAACGGGGTACGGGCTCCCAGCTTGTAGCCATGACGAATGGCGCGACGGACAATCCGGCGTAGCACATAGCCTCGACCCTCATTGCCGGGAATCACACCGTCCACGATGAGGAAGGCACAGGCGCGGATATGGTCGGCGATCACCTTCAGCGATGCCGCATCAATGGCGGCTTCACCACCAGACACATGAACGGCCTTCTGAGCCGCAGCGATCAGATTCTGGAAGAGATCGATTTCGTAGTTGCTGTGCACGTGCTGCAGCACGGCGGCAATACGCTCCAGGCCCATGCCGGTATCCACACAGGGACGCGGCAGCGGATGCAGCACGCCGGCTTCGTCCCGGTTGTACTGCATGAACACCAGGTTCCAGATTTCGATGTAACGATCACCGTCTTCTTCTGGCGACCCCGGCGGACCACCCCAGATATCGGCACCATGGTCATAGAAAATCTCGGTACATGGGCCACACGGGCCGGTATCGGCCATCTGCCAGAAGTTATCTGAGGCGTAACGGGCGCCCTTGTTATCACCAATGCGGATGATGCGCTCGGCAGGGACGCCCACTTCTTTTGACCAGATATCGTAGGCTTCGTCGTCTTCCTGATACACCGTGACCCACAGCTTCTCTTTCGGCAGGCCATAAACGCCGGTCAGCAGTTCCCAGGCGAAGTTGATGGCGTCCCGCTTGAAATAGTCACCGAAGCTGAAGTTACCCAGCATTTCGAAAAAGGTGTGGTGGCGCGCCGTATAGCCGACGTTTTCCAGATCGTTATGCTTACCGCCAGCCCGCACGCTACGCTGCGAGGATGTCGCACGCGAATACGGCCGCTTGTCCTGCCCCAGAAAGACATCCTTAAACTGGACCATGCCCGAGTTGGTGAAAAGCAGGGTCGGGTCGTTACCGGGGACCAGTGAGCTGGAAGGCACAATGGTATGCCCTTTGGATTCAAAGAAACGGAGAAACTTGTCCCGGATTTCAGCGCTTTTCATAACGGGTGTGTCCTAATTCTGGTTCTAATGCAGTGGCTTATGATCAATAGAGCCGCGTGTCTGAGCCGTCGGCAAAAATTACTTGCGGGCTTTCTTGCCCGAAGCTTTGGTCGGCACGGTCGGCAGCGGGTTGTACACGGCTTGGCCACGGGCAACCGCCGTATCCAGTGCGGTCTTGGCCGACTTCTTACCCATGAACACGGCATCCATTTCTTCGTTCACGATCTGACGCAACTGCGGATTGAACGAGATCCAGCCGACGGTGGCACCCGGTGCACCGGCTTTCATCACATTCGCCAGCCCCAGATCCTGCGACTTCAGTTCGTCACGCAGCAGTTTGCTCTGTGCACCCGCCTGGGCGGCCGGCGTCAGCGGCAGGAAACCGCCCACACGCGAAATTGTCAGCTGGGTTTCGGGCGTCAGCGTGAACTCGAGGAACTTGGCGGCGGCCTTGTATTCGTCTTTGCTATGCCCCTGGCCGACCCACAGAGCACCACCAGCGGCCAGTGTATTGAAGGGTGCGCCGGTGTTGTCATCAATAACGGGCAGCGGCGCCACACCGAAATCAAACTTCTTGCTGCTTTGCAGATGGGCAACGATGTCGCTGTTGGTCGTGATCATGGCGCACTCGCCATTCACGAAATGGGCATCGGCTTCGTTTTCATGGCCGTAGCTGGTGAAGTATTCGGTTTTGTACCAGGAGGTCAGTCGGGCCAGGTGACGTACCTGGATTAAGGAGTTAAAGGCCAGCTTGCCATCGGTGCTAACGGTCGACGAACCCGCCCAGGCCGACACGTTATCAATGTGCACCCAGACCGGCCACGACGTCGTATAACTACAGTTGATGCGGGCATCGACGATCTTGCCGGTCATGTCCTGCATTTCTTCCCAGGTCTTTGGGCCTTTGTTCGGATCCAGACCGGCCTTCTTGAACAGTTCCTTGTTCCAGAACAACAGAGGTGTCGTGAATGCCACCGGCAGCGCCTGCACCTGGCCATTAAAAGTCACGGCATTGCGCAGCGGTTCGGGAATCGATTTGGGGTTGAATTTGACCTTATTGTCTGCCAACAGCTTTTCAGCCGGCACATAGGCATCCGACTTGGCCAGATATTTGGCCAGATCAGCACGGGTCGCCAGGTTCAGTACCGCGGGTTTGCCATTCGGCGCACGCTGTACCAGACGAACTTCAATATCCTTGCTGCTGCTATTAAAGCGGCTGACCAGTTCCGCCAATTCACGCTCGGTCGGCGCATCCAGCTGGTGTGCCAGTGTCAGTTCGGTTTTGGCAAAAGCACCGGCCATCGGGAACATCAGGGCTAACAGCAGCGAAGAGCGACGGACAAAGGCGGAGGAAGCAGCCTGCAGCATGGTCATAATCCTTTTAATATGCTTTTGAGTGTAACGCGAGACGCCCTCCAAACAAGCATGGGGGATCTGCGCCAAAACCCTGAATTATACGGATTTAAACCCTAATTCTGGCATTTTGGCTGTGTATAATCGGCACATGACTGATTTGACTGCGGACACAGCACCGCCTATTCCCACTTTCGCCGAACTAGGCCTCGACCCGGCGATTGTACGAGCCATTACCGAAACCGGTTACACCATACCAACGCCCATTCAGGCGGCGGCCATTCCTGCAGTGATGCAGGGACGGGATCTCAAGGCCTGCGCCCAGACGGGCACGGGTAAAACTGCCGCGTTCAGCCTGCCGCTGCTGCAACGTCTGCTGCCGCATGCCAACAGCAGCACATCGCCAGCCAAGCACCCGGTGCGGGCCCTGATTCTGACACCGACCCGCGAACTGGCGATTCAGGTCTACGACAACCTCAAAACTTACGGCAAACACCTGCCCTACCGCATTGCTTGCGTCTACGGCGGGACGGACATCAAACCGCAGATCGCCGAACTGAAGCTCGGCGTTGAATTTCTGGTGGCCACGCCCGGCCGTTTCCTCGACCTGGTAGAACAGAAAGCCGTCAGCCTGCATTCCGTGCAGGCACTGGTTCTGGATGAAGCGGACCGCATGCTGGACATGGGCTTTATCCCGGACATCCAGCGCATCATCAATATGCTGCCCAAGACCCGCCAGGGTCTGCTGTTCTCGGCCACCTTCTCGGCCGAGATCCAGAAGCTGGCCGACACCATGCTGCAGCAACCGGAATTCATTGAGGTCGCCAAACGCAACAGCGTGTCGGACACCATCACCCACCAGGTGCACCCGGTGGCCGAGCACCGCAAACTGCCGCTGCTGGTCAACCTGCTACGCACTGGCCAGCTGACCCAGGTCCTGGTCTTTGTACGGACCAAACAGGGCTGTAGCCGTCTGGCGCGTGCCCTCAGTCACGCCGGCATCAAGGCAGATTCGATCCACGGGGACAAATCCCAGTCGGAACGCATGAAGGCACTGAACGCGTTCAAGGATGGCAATATTCAAACCCTGGTCGCCACGGATGTGGCTGCCCGCGGTATCGATATCGACGAACTGCCTTTTGTCGTCAATTATGAGCTCCCACACACCCCGGAAGACTACGTCCATCGCATCGGCCGCACTGGCCGTGCCGGCAACCTGGGCAACGCCGTATCGCTGGTCTGCACCGACGAAATCGGCTACCTGTCAGATATTGAAAAACTCATCAACAAATCGATCATTCAGAGCATCGTGCCCGGCTTCGAACCCGAAGAGGATTGGGAATATCCGCCCTCCGGCAAGAAGCGCGTGCGCAGCGCCCTGAACACGCAACGCCCGCAGGACAGGTCCACGGATAGGCCACAACGTGAAACCCGCGGGGATCGTACAGATCGTCGTGACGGCGAAGCACGCCGCGAACGTGAACCCCGCGCCGAGCGAGGAGAACGGGGCGATCGTGATGTCTACAATCGACGCCGTCCGGCACCCGGTTACACGCCGCCGCGCCTGACCAAAGTCGCGGCCGATGGCTTTGACTTCACCAAACCTTACGAAGCGGGTGGCATAGCAGACCAGTCTGCCACGCAGGCCACCACAGCCACGACTGCCCCGCGGCGCCCGACCCGGATGGTCGCGGCCCTGCTGGGTGGATTAAAGAAAAATACGACCGCCTGAGGAGATCAGCATGGGTAATCGACTGAGTAAAATCGTCACCCGCACGGGTGACAGCGGCACCACCGGCCTGGGCGATGGCTCGCGCGTTGGCAAAGACAGTCCGCGCATTGATACGCTCGGCGAAATTGACGAGCTCAATTCAGCCATCGGTGTACTGCTGGCCGAAGAATTTCCGGCTGCCTGCGCCAACATCCGTGAAGCGCTGCTGACCGTGCAGAACCATCTCTTCGATCTGGGTGGCGAAATCTGCATACCCGGTCACAAGTGTATTGGCGAAGATCATGTCGCCCAACTGGAAGGCTGGGCAGAGGCTTACAACGAACAACTCACCCCGCTCAAGGAATTCATCCTACCCGGCGGTACTCGACCCGCAGCGCTGGCGCATCTGGCACGCACCATTTGCCGTCGTGCCGAACGCTCCATCGTGCACCTGGGCCACAACGAAGCCGTTTCAGACCACGCCCGTCAGTACCTGAACCGCTTGTCAGACCTGCTGTTCGTGATCGGGCGGACACTCAACAAACTGGGTGGCCATGGCGACATTCTCTGGCTGCACAACCGCGCCAAATAAAACGCTACCACCCATGAAAAAGCCCGGCACAGTCTTCATGACTGCCCGGGCTTTTTCATTGATAGGCGGACCTATTTATCGGCTAGTACCAGACGACGCTGGCGTACGCCCTCTGCTAGCTGGTTGAGCAGCGTCACACTATCTTCCCAGTTGATACAGGCATCGGTAATGCTTACGCCATACGCCAGCGGCTTACCCGCCACCAGATCCTGGCGGCCCGCATTGATGTGCGATTCCACCATCACGCCCATGATGCGCTCTTCACCGGCAGCCAGCTGACCGGCCACATCCGTGGCCACTTCCATCTGGCGCTGATATTCCTTGCGGCTGTTGCCATGAGAGAAATCAATCATCACGCGGCCTGCCACACCGGATTTAGCCATTTCCGTGCAGGCGGCATCAATACTGGCGGCATCATAGTTCGGTTCTTTACCTCCCCGCAGAATCACATGACAGTCTTCGTTGCCGACGGTCTGCACAATGGCGGCATGGCCGGATTTAGTCACCGACAGGAAGTGATGTGGTGACTGCGCCGAACGAATGGCATCCATGGCAATACGCACGTTACCGTCGGTACCATTTTTAAAGCCGACTGGGCACGACAAACCCGACGCCAGCTCGCGGTGCACCTGCGATTCTGTAGTACGTGCACCAATGGCACCCCAGCTGATCAGATCCGCCACATACTGCGGCGTGATCATATCAAGGAACTCGGTGGCACACGGCAGACCGATCGTGTTGACATCCAGCAGCAGCTTGCGCGCACGACGCAGGCCTTCGTTGATGTCAAAGCTGTTGTCCAGATGAGGATCGTTGATCAATCCTTTCCAACCCACCGTCGTACGCGGCTTCTCGAAGTAGACGCGCATCACGATCAGCAGATCGTCCGACAGGCGATCGGCCTCCTGTACCATGCGACGTGCGTAGTCCAACGCCATCTCGTTGTCATGTACGGAACACGGGCCGATCACAACCACCAGACGGTCATCGGCACCGTGCAGCACCCGGTGAATACCCTTACGGGCGGCGGTAACCCGCTGTGCAACGGCCGGACTGACTGGAAATGCGCCCAGCACACTAGCCGGTGGTGCTAGCTCACTTATCGCAGCAATACGTACATCATCCGTATTGCCAGCCACGTGTTTATTCTGTGTTTCAACCATGATTTTCCCTGAGTTCTCAAATGCCTTCTTGCGGATTGAGCTTGGCCGGTTCGTTGTGCAAGCGGTTCAATGCATTCAGATACGCCTTGACCGATGCAATCACGATATCGGTGTCTGCACCGCTACCGTTAACCACACGGCCGCCTTTGGACAAACGCACCGTCACATCGCCCTGAGCATCCGTGCCGGAAGTGATGTTGTTAACCGAATAGAGCAGGAGTTCGCTACCGCTGTTGAGCACGGACTCAATGGCTTTGAAGGTGGCATCCACCGGGCCGGAGCCTGTCGACTCTCCCTGTTTCTCTTCACCGCCCACCGACAGCGTCAAACGGGCTAACGGGGTTTCGCCCGTTTCCGACGTCACTTGCGAGTAGGTCAGCTTGTAGTGCTCCGTTTCCGGCGTCACGGCTTCATCCGACAACAGGGCCTGAAGGTCTTCGTCAAAAATCTCATGCTTCTTGTCGGCGAGCTCCTTGAACTTGGCAAACGCCGAATTCAAGGCTTCTTCGCTGTCGAGCACCACGCCCAACTCGTTCAAACGTGATTTGAACGCGTTGCGGCCGGAGTGTTTGCCGAGCACCAGCTTGTTCTGGGACCAGCCCACATCTTCTGCGCGCATGATCTCGTAGGTTTCGCGATGCTTGAGCACGCCATCCTGGTGAATACCGGACTCATGGGCAAAGGCATTGGCACCGACAATGGCCTTGTTCGGCTGCACCGGATAACCGGTGATCTGCGAAATAAGCTTCGAGGCCGGCACGATCTGCGTGGCATCGATCCCGGTTTCTACCGGGAAGATATCGGCACGGGTACGCACCGCCATCACCACTTCTTCGAGCGAGGCATTCCCGGCGCGCTCACCGAGGCCGTTAACCGTACATTCCACCTGCCGCGCCCCGGCCATCACCGCGGACAACGAGTTCGCTACGGCCAAGCCGAGGTCATTGTGGCAATGTACCGACCAAATGACTTTATCGGAGCCCGGCACGCGCTCGATGAGCTGACGGATAATCTCGCCGTACTGGCTGGGCAGGGTGTAACCCACCGTGTCCGGCACATTGAGCGTTGTAGCACCGGCCTTGATCACGGCCTCGAATACACGGCAAAGAAAGTCAATGTCCGATCGACCGGCATCTTCCGCCGAAAACTCCACATCATCCGTGTACTGACGGGCCCAGCCGATGGCCTTGACGGCCTGCTCGACCACCTGATCCGGTGTCATACGGAGTTTCTTTTCCATATGGATCGGACTGGTGGCGATAAAGGTATGCACACGCTTGCGCGGTGCCGGGGCAATCGCCTCACCCGCACGACGAATATCATTTTCGTTGGCACGGGCCAGGGAACAGACGGTTGATTCACGCACCACCTGGGCAATCGAATTGATTGCATCAAAGTCGCCCGGCGACGCTGCGGCAAAGCCGGCTTCGATGACGTCCACGCGCATACGCTCCAGTTGACGGGCCACGCGGATCTTTTCGTCCTTGGTCATCGACGCACCCGGGCTCTGTTCGCCATCACGCAAGGTGGTATCAAAAATAATCAATTGGTCTTTTTTCATGTCAGGCTCCTGAAGGCCGGGTCTCTGATGACCCAACCTGAAATCGGTATGAGGTCCGGTAAGTACCGGAATCGTCTTGGCTGCGAAGGGGGTGTTTAGTCTGTGCGCGCCACGCGCAGCAGCGGCCGAGCACCCAGCAGCAGATGCAGCCAATACGTCGCCCGACCACCCGAGGTGGCCTTTTGAGCGAGAAGTATCGTGAACATTGCAGACATGACCTGTAATATAAGGCCTAGAAGCGCAGCTGGCAATTGTTTTTTCCTATAACTTCAATAGGTTCGCTCTTGAACCTTCTGTGCAAAGAAGGAGCACCCATGAAGCTTGATGCTAAGCGGTCAGTCCTGCTCATCGTCGACCTGCAGGATGGCCTATTGCCCGTAATCGAGGGTGCCGAAAGTGTTGTCGAAAACACCCGATGGCTGGCCGGGGTCGCCCGAGCAATCAGCGTCCCGATTATTTTGACCGAGCACTACATCAAAGGGGTCGGCCCCACGACGGAAAGCATACGCGACCTGACCACCCCAAACGAACGGGTTGAAAAAATTCATTTTTCAGCCGTTGCCGAAGGCAATTTGCTCAGCCACGCGGGCGGGCAACGACAACAATGGGTCGTCTGTGGTACGGAATCCCATGTCTGTGTCCAGCAGACCGTGCTTGACCTTCTGGCCGCCGGCAGGGAGGTGGCTGTCGTTGAAGAAGCCGTCGGCTCCCGTAAAGCCTCAGACAAGGCCTTGGCGCTCGAACGGATGCGTCAGTTGGGGGCTCAGATTGTTTCTCGGGAAATGGTGGCATTTGAATGGCTGCACCGAGCTGATACCGCGCTTTTTCGGACCATTCTCAAAACTTATATTCGATGATCACTCACAAAGCACTGAAGCCCGCATCAACTTCAGACGGGGTCGTCGCCCGGATAACACGTGCGACTTCCTGACCGTCCTGCATAAAAATCAGCGCCGGCCAGAGTTTCACGCTGAACGTTCTCCCTAAGCGACGCCCCTTACCATCTTCGATCCGCAAATGGCGGACATTCGGGTGGCGCTGCAGAGCATCAGCCACCAGCGGCTGCACTGCCTGACAATGTGGGCATTCGTTAATACCGAACTCCAGCAGCACAGGGCCACGCAGGGCATCGACATCTGCGCGCGTCGGTTCTGGCGTAAAAGGAACAGGGGGCATGGCGCACTCCTAAACAAGGTAGCGCTATCATAGCGCCCATGCTGCCACATCATCTAGAGCTTCTTGCCCCCGCCCGTGATGCCGACATCGGTATCGAAGCCGTACTACATGGCGCTGACGCCGTTTATATTGGCGGCCCCTCGTTTGGTGCACGCGCCGCTGCCGATAACAGCGTGCAGGAAATAGCCCGTCTGGCAAAGTTTGCCCACCGCTTCAACAGTCGCATCTTCGTCACGCTCAACACCATTCTGCGCGACGACGAACTGGAACCGGCGCGTAAACTGGCCTGGCAACTTTACGATGCCGGTGTCGATGCGCTGATCATTCAGGACATGGGCCTGCTGGAAATTGACCTACCGCCAATCCAGCTGCATGCCAGTACCCAGACCGATATCCGTACCCCGGAAAAAGCCCGCTTCATGCAGGACTGCGGTCTATCCCAGATCGTACTGGCGCGCGAACTGACCCTCGAGCAGATTGATGCTATCGACTCCGCCCTCGGGCCGCGGAATGCAACAAACCGGGCGGCACTCGAATTCTTTATTCATGGCGCACTCTGCGTTGCCTACAGTGGCCTCTGCTACATCAGCCACGCCCATACTGGGCGCAGCGCCAACCGGGGTGATTGTTCGCAGGCCTGCCGCCTGCCTTATGAAGTGAAAGACGCTCAGGGCCGTATCGTTGCGCACGACAAACACGTGCTATCAATGAAAGACAACAACCAGAGCGACAATCTGCGCGCGCTCATTGACGCCGGCATCCGCAGCTTCAAGATTGAAGGCCGTTACAAAGATATGGCCTACGTCAAAAACATCACGGCACACTACCGCCTTCTACTTGACGAGATTCTGGATGAGCGCCCGGAACTGGCCCGCAGCTCCAGCGGTCACAGCACCTTCAGCTTTACCCCCGACCCCAATCAAAATTTCAATCGCGAATTTACCGATTACTTTGTCCAGGGTCGCAAGGAAGACATTGGTGCCTTTGATACGCCCAAGAACCCGGGGCAGCCGATAGGCTGGATTAGCAAAGTGCGGACAGATCATCTGGAGCTCACCACCGACCAACCCGATACCCAACTGAACAATGGTGACGGGCTTTGTTATTACGACCTACAGAAAACCTTAGTCGGCCTGCAGATCAATAGAGCAGAAGCTACCGCACAGTCCGGCATCTGGAAACTCTGGCCCAAAGATCCCATCGCCAGCTTCAAAGATTTACGCGCTGAGGTGCAAATCAACCGTAACCGCGACATGCAGTGGACGCGCACGCTGGATAAGAAATCCGCGGAACGCCTGATCGATCTGTACATTGCGCTACGCGACGATGGGCAAGGCCTGACACTAGAACTGATGGATGCAGATGGCCATAGCGGCAGCGCCACGCTTGATGGTCATTTTCAGGTTGCCAACGATCCGATGCAATCTGAAACCAAACTACGCGATGGCCTGCAGCGTCTGGGCGATACGATTTTCAACCCGGTGAGCGTCACAATCAACCTGTCGCAGCCCTGGTTTATACCGGCCTCGCAACTCAATGCCTTGCGACGATCGGCTGTTGAAGCCCTCGAAACAGCGAGAACAAATGCCTGGCATCGACTGCCCCGCGCCACCCCGGTTTCACCTCCGGTGGCTTACCCGGAAGACTCGCTCAGCTACCTGGCCAATGTCTTTAACGAAAAGGCACATAACTTCTATGCCAAACATGGCGTCAAAGTGATTGATGCCGCTTACGAATCGCACGAAGAAGCGGGCGAAGTCAGCCTAATGATCACCAAGCACTGTGTACGCTTCTCGCTGAACCTTTGCCCCAAACAGGCCAAAGGAGTGACGGGTGTTCAAGGCACAGTACGTGCCGAGCCGCTTCAACTAATCAACGGTAAAGAGAAGCTCACACTCCGCTTTGATTGCAAACCCTGCGAGATGCATGTGATGGGTAAGATCAAGCAAAGTGTGCTCAAAACGGCCGCAACCAGCCCTCTTACTTTTTATAGAACCCGGCCAGATGCCAAGGGCGCGCACTAGCTGAAACTATGGGCGCTTCGCCAGCAACTGGTCTAGCTGGTTGGCGAACGCCTGAATATCCGATTTGGATAGCCCAGCCGGACCGCCGGTATCCACACCACTACTGCGCAGCCCTTCCATGAAGTTCCGCATCGTGAGCCGCCCATCAATATTGTGCTGATTGAGTAGTTCACCTCGCGGATCAATCACATGAGCGCCTTTGGCAATCACCTGCGCCGCCAGCGGGATATCTGCGGTAACCACCAGGTCACCCTGGCCAGCCTCCTGCACAATCCGCTGGTCCGCCACATCAAAACCGGCTGGCACCTGCAACGCTCTGATCCAGGGCGATGGCGGTACGCGCAACATCTGGTTGGCGATTAAAGTCACGGATACTTTAGCCCGATTCGCTGCCCGATACAGCACTTCCTTAATGGCAACCGGACAAGCGTCTGCATCAACCCAGATTTTCATAAGCGGCCTAATGAAAAAGCCCCGGCAAGTGCCGAGGCTTTGAATGGAGATGGTGCCGACGATCGGAATCGAACTGACGACCTTCGCATTACGAATGCGCTGCTCTACCAACTGAGCTACGTCGGCTCCAAGTCGCGCATTATAACAAAATTTACGGCAATGTTTCCCGTGTCGGCGGACCAGACTGAATCAGCCATGCCTGAGCACCCAGATCCGGTAGCAGTAGTTTGGCCGGCAAATCGAGGGAGCGCGCATCATCTGAGCTAGGCTCATGCCAGCGGAGGGTAATTTCAGTCTCGGCCAGCTCACCGACTACGCCCCAGGTCCATGAGCGCTGCAGCACCATGCCATGAACCAAAAGGGCGTCATTACCCGATCCGATGGGGCGCCCAGCCGCCAGATCGAACCGCAATGACGCCAGCTTATCCTCCGCCAGACGGATTGCCGTGTCGTTAAGGACGCTGGCCGACGTCTGAGTAAGCATCCCCATTTGAAGGCGAGCCAAGCCAACGAAGCCACCGGCAAGAATCAGTAACGCGATGAGCACTTCAATCAGGCTGAAGCCATCCTGCGTGTTGTGAACGTCCCGCCTCATTCGCCGTCACTCCAGCTGCCGGGAATGGGTACAAAACGGCCCAATCGCGTTTGAGCGATCTGCAAAACGACGGGGTTGTAACGATAGGAGCCGGCCGTTTCGATACGCAGATCCTGCTCGGCGATCACCGCGCCTTCGACGCCACCTTGCGTGACCGACAAGCGCGTCTGTGGGGCCATACTGTAGACCACGCCCGTGACTCTGGCGCCTCCGGTAATTTCCAGAGCGCCACTGGCAATAATGACGACAGGTGCCGATGCGCTACCAATCACACCCGAAGACAGCCGGGCATTGCCATCGATCCAGAGTACCCGGCTACCGGCAGCAGCGAGTGTGGCGGCACATTCACCATTACAGCGTACCCGGGTAGCCGTATTCTGAATGGCCGTTTTGTCGGCACCGAACCAGTATTGAAAAAACTGGCTGGCCGACATGTTGGCAAAACCTTTGTCTGATAGAACCCGTGCCGCCCCCGGCTCTTGACCAGGCACCGTCATCTGGATGACGCTGTCGTCAACCACGGCCTCTTTGCCGGTATGCAGCAACATACCCCGCACGGCAGCACTCTGATTCGTCAGCGTGGCAGATCCGGTGGCGGTCAGCGCACCGCGTGTACTCATGAGTGCATAGGGAATGCGGTGAATACCGCCACGCATGGCCAATGCCTGGCTGACAATGGCACGGCCTTGGGTACAATCGGCCACGCACCCGTTACTCTGCAATTGCAACCGGATATCTGACTGGCCCAGACTCAGGCCTTTGATACTGACGCTGGCCGATAGCGATGCACCAACCGGCACCTGATGCACAGGCACCAGCACCGTATCGTAGGTACCTGCCCCTTTTTTGTCGGCCAGAATCAGCGCTCGCTGCACCGGATCATTGAGCTTGGTGATCACCACCGCCAGGCCCGATTCTGCTGCGGCATAGGCAAGCCGGTGCGTATATCCCTGATGGGTCATGCGCCAATCCAGCAGCAGATTACGCTGCGTAAAAAGCAGGACAAGCGCTGCAGCTGCCAGCAAGATTAAAGCCACCGGTAGGACTCCAGCACCGCGCTGCCCCACGCTGGCGGCTCTAGAAAACTGACGCACTGGGCGGCTCATGGCATGGCCTGGGGATTACGCCAGGTCACCCGACTTTCGAGGTGCCGCTCGATGTCCGGGGCGGTTTTAAGATGCCCCGTCAGCGTGATATGCACTGCCGGCAATATCAGCGTCAAATCGCCTCGGCTCACACTCATGACATCGGCCTGAAACTGTACCGTGCTCACGTGCATGAAGGCCGGATCTGTAATGGTTTCCGGCGCTGCTGCCGTACCGGTGTGCATGAGCACCGTACCGGCTTTGGCATCATGAGTGAAACGACCGCTGGTCAGTTTGCCATCAGACTCGCGATAGCCGTAGCTGATGGAGGCGCCCGAGAGACCCTCGCGAAATCCTTCGCCGTCAATCATGGGTGGCGCTGGCTGATTTTGCATAAAACGTGCCGGTTGCCCCAGATCAGCCGCGGCTGCAGGAAAGCCACCGGCACGGCGGATATCCTGCACCATGATGTCCATCACCGTTCGTAAATCCTGCTCCAGCCGTGTAACTTGCAGCGTGCTGCGATTGCTTTCCATCAGCAAGGACGTCATTTGCAGCACCCCGGCGAGCACGGTCAGACCGAGCACCATGGCAATCAGCAGTTCGAGGATCGAAATACCTTGCTGCCGATCACGCAGTGGCGAGCACGGTGCAGCGAATCGGGGCCGGCTCATCGCCGATCACTGTTGCCAGCAAGCGGCGGGTTCATAACGCGTATCCAGCCCTTTGACGAGAAGCATGAGTCTACTGCAGGAGACACCCGACTGCTCATCGCTGACCTGAGCATCACCGGCGAGCGCCTGCGCGATCAGTTGGTAATCTTGTGCCCCAGCAGGCTGCAATGAGAGCTGATAATGTTTGGCAACCGCTGCTGTGGTGCTCCAGGCACTGGGCAGCGCGGGCGATGCACCCATCTTTGCCACACGTTGTTTTTCAACGGCTAGCTGCATACGCAGCAATTCGGCCCGGGCATCGGCTCGGGCGCTCCGCTTCAGGTAATTGCTGTAGGTCGGATAGGCAACCCCCGCCAGCAGGCCTACGACGACCAGAACGATAAGGAGCTCAATCAGGGTAAAGCCCGGTTGCCGCTGCCTGGCGGAACATCCGGGCGTGAACATGTCAGACCTGGGGACGACGCTGCCGCTTCGGCAGAATGGTCATGACATAGCCCGATAGGGCGTAGACCAGGAAGATGCCGAACAACCAACCCGGCGGGTAGCTGGAGATCAACACCAGTGCCAGCGCAAAGGCGGCAACCACCACAAACGGGACACTCTTACGCAGGTTGATGTCTTTGAACGAGTAAAACCGGACATTGGTCACCATGGTGACACCGGCAAAGATCGTGACTGCGGCCGCCAGCCAGGAGACATCCGGCCCGGCCACCCCCAGATCACCCATCACCCAGATAAAGCCGACGACCAGTGAGGCTGCGGCTGGGCTCGGTAGCCCCTGGAAATAACGCTTATCGACGACTTCCAGGCTGGTATTAAAGCGCGCCAGACGCAAAGCAGCGCCCGCACAGTAAAGAAAAGCTGCCATCCAGCCGAACTTGCCCATGCCACGCAAAGCCCATTCGTACACAATCAGGGCCGGTGCAGCACCAAACGACACCATGTCGGAGAGGGAGTCATATTCGGCACCGAAGGCGCTTTGGGTTTTGGTCATACGGGCCACGCGCCCATCGAGGCCATCGAGGACCATAGCGACAAACACCGCCACGGCGGCCTGCTCATACGCGCCATTCATTGCCTGAACAATGGCATAGAACCCAGCAAACAGCGCCCCCGTTGTAAACAGGTTCGGCAGAATGTAGATACCCCGACGTTTGACCTCGGGGTTAAACAGGGCTTTACGCGGCTTTTTTTCAGGGAACATGCGGTCAGCTTAATCCAGTTCGGCGATTACCGTGGATGAAGCATACACCTTCTCGCCGATGCTGACTTTAACTTTGGCATCCAGCGGCAGGTAGAAATCAACGCGGGAACCGAAACGGATAAAACCGTAACGCTCACCCGGGTTATAACGATCGCCGACGTTGGCGTAGTTCAGAATGCGGCGAGCCACCAGGCCGGCAATCTGCACACAGGTAATATCCTGTCCCGCCGGGGTGCGCAAATGCAATGCACAACGTTCGTTATGTTCGGAGGCTTTGTCGAGTGCCGCATTGAGGAAGCTCCCCGCGACATACCACTTGCCCACCACCTCGCAGGTCGTCGGAATACGGTTCGAATGCACGTTGAACACGTTCATGAAAACGCTAACCTTGAGCGCACGACGATTCAGCCAGGGGTCATCCGCTTCGGCCACCACAATGACGCGGCCATCCGCAGACGACACCACACTGTTCGGACCACCGGCAACCACCCGCGGTGGATCACGGAAAAACTGCACCACGAAGATGGCGATCGGCCAGAGCAACCAGGCCAGACCGCTATCAAGGATCGATGCCAGAACGGCCGCACCCAGTGCTAGGCCAATAAAAGGCCAGCCTTCTTTGGCTAACAATGGATGCGGGTAGTTCATCACTGATCCTTAGTTCTTGGTTTGGTCAACGAGCTTGTTCTTGGCAATCCATGGCATCATGGCGCGCAGCTGGGCACCGACCACTTCGATCGGATGAGCGGCGTTCAAACGACGACGGGCCGTCATTTCCGGATAGTTGGTGCGGCCTTCCAGGATGAAGCGCTTGGCGTATTCACCGTTCTGGATGTTGCGCAGGCACTCACGCATGCCTTCACGAGCCTGCTCGGCGATCACGCGCTGGCCGGTAACATACTCACCGTACTCGGCGTTGTTCGAGATCGAGTAGTTCATGTTGGCGATGCCACCTTCGTACATCAGGTCGACGATCAGCTTCAGTTCATGCAGGCACTCGAAGTAGGCCATTTCCGGCGCGTAACCGGCTTCAGTCAGGGTTTCGAAACCCATCTTGACCAGCTCGACAGCACCGCCGCACAGCACAGCCTGCTCACCGAACAGGTCGGTTTCGGTTTCTTCGCGGAACGAGGTTTCAATCACGCCACCCTTGGTGCCACCGTTGGCAGCGGCGTACGACAGGGCGATATCACGCGCCTTGCCCGACTTGTCCTGGTAGAGGGCGATCAGCGACGGCACACCACCGCCCTTGAGGTATTCCGAACGCACGGTGTGGCCCGGGCCTTTCGGGGCAACCATGATCACGTCGATATCTTCGCGCGGCACCACCTGGTTGTAATGCACGTTGAAACCATGGGCAAAAGCCAGAGCAGCACCAGCCTTCATGTTCGGTGCGACGTCCTTGTTGTACACGTCCGGAATGTTTTCGTCCGGCAACAGAATCATGACGACGTCAGCGTTCTTGACGGCTGCAGCGATTTCTTCAACTTTCAGGCCAGCGGCTTCGGCCTTGGCCCACGATGCACCACCCTTACGCAGGGCAACGGTCACGTTGACGCCCGAATCACGCAGGTTCTGTGCGTGTGCGTGGCCTTGCGAACCGTAACCAACGATGGTGACCTGCTTGCCCTTGATCAGCGAGAGATCGGCGTCCTTGTCGTAATAAACCTTCATGATGTTCCTTTCGGGAAAAATTCAGAAAAATTAAAAATCAAACCTTCAGCATGCGGTCGCCACGACCAATACCCGAAACGCCTGAGCGGACAGTTTCGAGAATCAGCACAGGGTCGATCGCAGCAATGAACGAATCCAGCTTGTTGGAGGTGCCGGTCAGTTCAATCACATAGGCAGAGTCCGTGACATCAATGATCTTGCCGCGGAAGATGTCCGCCAGACGCTTCATCTCTTCACGATCCTTACCGGTGGCGCGCACCTTGATCATGAGCAGTTCGCGCTCAACATGCGGCGCTTCTGACAGATCAATCACTTTGACCACGTCCACCAGCTTATTGAGCTGCTTGGTGATCTGCTCGACGATATCGTCACTACCCGAGGTCACCAGCGTGATACGCGACAGCGACGGGTCTTCCGTCGGTGCCACGGTCAGCGACTGGATGTTATAGCCGCGCGCCGAGAACAGACCGGCCACACGGGACAGGGCACCCGATTCGTTTTCGAGCAGGATGGAAATAATGTGTCGCATCGCTTGCTCCTTATAGGTGATCGTCAGCCAGAACCATATCGGTCAGGCCCTTGCCGGCCGACACCATCGGGAAGACGTTCGCCGTCGGATCGATGATGAAGTCCATGAACACGAGATCGTTCTTATGCTTGTCGGAGAATGCCAGCTCGAGTGCCGGGCCCACATCTTCCGGCCGCTCAATGCGCATGCCAACATGGCCATAGGCCTCGGCCAGCTTCATGAAGTCGGGCAGCGACGACATGTAGGAATGCGAGTAGCGGTTGTCGTAAAACATCTCCTGCCACTGACGCACCATCCCCAGGTAACCGTTGTTCAGGTTGATGATCTTGACCGGCACGTCGTACTGCTTGCAGGTCGAGAGTTCCTGAATGCACATCTGGATCGACGCTTCACCGGTCACACACGCAACGGTGGCACCCGGGTTGGCATAACGCACGCCCATGGCATACGGCAGGCCCACACCCATCGTGCCGAGACCACCGGAATTGATCCAGCGACGCGGCTTATCGAATTTGTAATACTGCGCGGCGAACATCTGATGCTGGCCCACGTCGGATGTGACAAAGGCATCACCCTTGGTCACTTCCCACAGCTTTTCAACCACCGACTGCGGCATGATCTTGTCCGGGCTGGTACGGTACTTCAGGCTCTCGCGGCCTCGCCATTCGGCGATGGTTTCCCACCACTGGGCAACGGCAGCATCCGGCTTGGTGCCAATAGCCTCAAGCTGCTTGGTCAGTTCGTCCAGCACATCCGGTACGTTACCGACGATGGGCACATCGACTTTTACGCGCTTCGAAATCGACGATGGGTCGATATCGATATGAATGATCTTGCGCGGGTGCGTAGCGAAGTCTTCCGGATTACCGATCACACGGTCGTCAAAACGGGCGCCAATCGCTAACAGCACATCACAGTGCTGCATGGCCATGTTGGCTTCATACGTGCCATGCATGCCGGGCATGCCCATGAACTGTTTGTCGGTTGCCGGATAGGCACCGAGACCCATGAGCGTGTTGGTGATCGGGAAACCGAGGTAACGCACCAATTTGGTCAGCGGTTCGGCAGCATCGGAGAGAATCACGCCGCCGCCGGTGTAAATCATCGGTCGCTTGGCCTCCAGCAGCAGATGCGCCGCCTTCTTGATCTGGCCCTGATGACCCTTCACGACCGGGTTATACGAGCGGATATTCACGGTGTCCGGGTAGTGGAATTCGGTTTTGTGCGCCGTGACGTCCTTCGGAATATCGATCAGCACCGGGCCTGGACGGCCGCTGCGCGCAATATGGAAGGCTTTTTTGACGGTCTCGGCCAGATCCTTGACGTCCTTGACCAGGAAGTTGTGCTTGACGCATGGACGGGTGATGCCGACGGCATCACTTTCCTGGAAGGCATCCTGACCGATGTAGAAGGTCGGCACCTGACCGCTGATCACGACCAGCGGAATCGAATCGTAATAGGCCGTGGCAATACCGGTCACGGCATTGGTCAGACCGGGGCCCGAGGTCACCAGCGCGACGCCAACGCGTTGCGACGAACGCGAATAGGCATCGGCTGCGTGCACGGCAGCCTGCTCGTGTCGCACCAGAACGTGATGGATTGTGTCCTGCTTGAAGAGCTCGTCGTAAATATGAAGGACCGAGCCACCGGGGTAACCGAAAATCGTATCAACGTTTTCAGCCTGCAGACATTTAACAAGAATCTCTGCGCCACTCATTGCTGCTGACATACACACCTCCTCGCGAAGCGTCACTTCGCCTTGCCCCTATCCGGCGCGCACACCTTGTGAGTGGCTCCGACAACAGGGTTGTGGTTACGGGGAAAACCGCCAATGATAGCTACAGGAGCGTTTTTGGGCAAGACTTGTTAGAATCGCGCCCACTGATGGAGTTTTCCTGCAACTGGAGCGGATTGCTTGGCCACCCCTCGCGAACTGGACGCTTTTCTCGCTGATGTCGAGCGCCGGGCCTATAAAACGGCCTGGTTTGCCGTGCATAACGAAGAAAATGCCCTCGATATCGTGCAGGACAGCATGCTCAAGCTGGCTGAAAACTATGGCGACCGGCCGGCCGAAGAACTGCCGGCGCTATTCCAGCGGATTTTGCAGAACACGATCCGCGATTTCTACCGACGGACCAAAGTCAGAAGCACCTGGACCACGCTCTTTTCAGCGCTCGGCGGCAACAATGACGACGATGAGGATGACCAGGAGCGCATCGACCGGCTGCGTGACCCGAATGCCGAACCCCAGGCGACCCCGGAAACAGCCCTGGAACAGCGCCGGCTCCTGGAAATCCTGGAAAATGAACTGGCCAAGCTGCCAGCACGTCAACGAGAAGCCTTCCTGCTGCGTTATTGGGAAGGATTGGACACTGCAGAGACGGCCGAAGCCATGGGTTGCTCCCAGGGCAGCGTCAAAACCCACTGCTCGCGCGCTACCCAGGCGCTAGCAGCGGCTCTGAAAGAAAAAGGAATACAGCTATGACCCACGAATCGCACCACCCGACCCCGCCGCAGGACGACCTGCTGGCCAAGGCCATGGCGCAGGCGCTGGATCAAAGCACTGCCGTGTTACCCAGCCGCATCACTGCCCGCCTGGCCCAGATGCGCGAGCAGGCGCTATGCCATCAGAAACAGTTTCAGAGCGCCTTGCAACTGGCTGGACAAGGCACGCACCGCGTCATTGGCAGCCTGTTCGGTGACACCTTTGGCTCTGCGACGGACTGGCGCCGCTGGGCCGCATCAGCCGGCATCCTGTTACTGACGGGTGTATTCATGTTCTGGCAGGCACAAAGCCAGATCGAAGACCTGGCTAGCGAAGACAGCGCCCTGCTGAGTGAAGCGCTACCGCCTCATGCACTGATCGATAAGGGATTCCAGACATGGCTTTCCAGCGGATCGCCGGCCGAAACGGACTGATTCTGCTGACGCTACTCGTCACCATCATTGCGGTGGTGGTGGGCTATCCGCGCGTACGCCCCAACCAGGACACACCGAGTGGTGTGCGGGTTGCCGTCGCCCCGCAGCCGGACTGGAAGGACCTGAACATCAACCAGAAAACAATTCTGGCACCGCTGGAAGAAGACTGGAACAACATGGAGCGATTCCGGCGGAAAAAATGGCTGGAAATTGCGGCACGGTACCCGGATCTGAGCGAGGCCGAACAGGAACGGATCCGCGAACGCATGCAGGCCTGGGCCAGCCTAACGCCGGCCCAACGCCAGGCCGCTCGCGAACGCTTTCGGGAGCTGAGCCGGCAGACCAACGCCGAAGAGCGCGAAGCCCTCGCCCAAAAATGGGCGGATTACCAGAATCTGCCGGAAAGCGTGCGCGCCCGCCTGGAAGAAGAAGCCCGCGAACTGGATAAAGCCAATAAGCGAGCTGCCCGCACACCATCCGTCGATGGCAAGCCGATGGCAACCACCACCAAAGAAGGCGCCTTGCCCAGCGGCACCGTGGCCGGCACGCTGGCCACCGCACCCTCTGCCGTCAAGGTCGTACCGCCCAAACCCGCACTCCCCGCCAGCCCGCTGACCTTTGCACCGGCCAAACCGCCCGAAGAACCGGCCGCACCGGCGGCTGTGGAGCCCACAAGCAATGACAGTCGTTGAACGGGCACCGCTGGGCCGCCGCCTGGGTAGCCTGCTCTATGAAGCCCTGGTCATTGTGGCACTGGGGGTCTTCCTGTTTCTGCTCCCTCTGGCGCTCTTTGCCGGTGTCAGCCGCCTCATGCCCGGCCCCGGTTTGCTCTGGCTTTATCTTTTTCTGCTGCTCGGCACCTATTTTGTCTGGTGCTGGGTTCGCGCCGGCCAGACACTGGCCATGAAAACCTGGCGGCTTTATCTGGTTGATGCGCGAACGGGCAACCATCTGCGGCCGTTACAGGCGCTGGTGCGGTATGGCATGGCCTGGATCTGCTGGCCCACAGGCCTGGCAGTGCTCTGGTGTGCACTGGATCCGGACAGACAGTTTCTGCACGACCGCATTGCCGGCAGCCGCATCGTGTACACCCCCAAACCGCCGAACCACTCAAACGATTAACGTTTCTCGGCGCGTTTGAGCAATCCGATCGCAGCCCCCATAAACAGAATCATCGGCAGCGCCGCGGTCACAAAAGGGGACCAGTTGTTAATGGCGCCCAGGCTGGAGACTAGCCCGTTCAGCATGTAGAACAGGGCACCAATCATCACCCCGGCAAAAATGCGCAGACTAACACCACCCACGCGATCATGGCGGTAAGCGAAGGGTAAAGCCAGCGCCATCATGACCAGGATCGACAGGGGATAAAACACCTTTTTCCAGGTGGCGATCACGTAGGTGTCGCTCCCCAGGCCATTACGCTTGAGATGCTGAATATAGGTATAGAGCTCATACACCGACATCAGGTGCGGGCGAACCAACAGTACCTGCAGGACTTCCGGGGTAATCGCGGATTGCCAGGCCTTGCTGGGCAACTGCACCTGACGGACACGCTGGCCATCCAGCACGGTTTCCGAGACCTCGTTCAGCATCCACGTATCCGGTGCCTGGAAGGTGGCCGATTTGGCATAGGACACGCGGTCCAGCGTCATATCCTTGCGGAACTGGTAAATCCGTACCGATTCCAGACGACCGTCCGGCCGCAGGGCATTGATATTGGCGAAGGTTTTGTCATCCTTGACCCAGACGCCGGACTGCAGCCCCTGGGTAATGGTGCCGCTCATGGCCTTGACCCGCCACTCCTGGGCTTTCTGTTCGGCTGGCGCCACGACAAACTCGCCCAAGATAAAGGTGGCCAGGACCAGCCAGAATCCAACACGCATCAGGGTCGTCAGCAACTGCGTGCTGGAAACTCCCGACACGCGTAATACGTTGATTTCAGAATGCCGTGCCAGATTCGACAAGGCATAGAGCGAGCCAATCAGCACACAAATCGGCATGAGTTCGTAAATCCGGCCCGGCTGGATCAGTGCCACATACACAATGGCTTGGTAAAGCTTGTAACCGCCCTCGCCCAGTTTGCCCAGCTCGCCCATCAGGTCGAAGAACGCAAAGAGCACCATGAACGCACCGAGAATCAGCAGTGTGGCAAGTAACACCTCACGACCGACATATTTGCGATAGATCATGTCAGGCTCCTGCGCGGGCGGTACCCCGCAGACGGCGGCGCGAACCCCGAGTGGTGGCCGTCATGCGGTAATAGAAGCCAAAGACCAGTACCGATAACATGATCAGATGCGGCACCACCAATCCGACCACAAACGGCAAACGTCCCTGAATCACCCAGGCCCGGGCAATCGTCATCAGATTGATATACACAAAATAAACCAGCAACGCCAGAATCATGTTGGCCGAACGGCCGGCACGCGGGTTGACGTAAGACAATGGAATCGCCAGCAGCGCCAGCATGACCACCATCATCGTGGTACCGACACGTGTCACCACATCGCCCAGGCTTTCCCGCGTCGGATTGATGAGCAGCTCTCGGGTCGGTGTGCTGTCCTGATGTCGCATGCTGCTGTCCGAGGCCTTGGTTTCCACACGGAAACCGTATTGTTCGTAGGCCATTTCCCGCAATTCCGGAGAATTCGGCTTCAATTCGTATCGATGGCCCTGTTCCAGCACGATGAAGCGGTCACCGTTCTCGTGCACTTCCTGTCGACCACGCTCCGCCACGGTGATGCCCAGCTTATCCGGCTGATTATCGCTGACAAAAATATTCTGGACTGTGTCACCGGATTTATCGGCGGACTCGATAAAAAAGATCCGGCGCCCATCGCTTGATTCGCGAAACACGCCCGGACGCACCAGGCCTAGTTCGTTCTTGTCCGAAACCTGTTTGCGGTATTTCAGGCTCTCGCCATGCGCCCAGGGCACCAGTTCCTGGGTCAGCGCGCCCACCACCAACATAATCGGAATGGCAAACACCAGTACTGGCCGGATCCATGCGGTCAGTGGCTGTCCGGCACTGAACCAGACGGTCATTTCGGAATCCCGATACCAGCGTGACAGTGTCAGCAGGATCGCCATGAAGCAGGCCAGCGACAAGAGAATTGGCAAAAAATTGAAGATGGCAAAACCCAGCAATGGCCCCACAGCACCGGCCGATACCTTGCCAATAGTGGCTTCGTTAAGCAGGCGCACCAAAAACGTGGTCAACAGAATGACCAGCAAGGCCACCGAAATGGCGACCGCATTTTGGACGAATTCCCGCCGCATGGCGCGCGCAAAGATCATGATCGGTAAATATGCTTCAAAACAGTGCGGCCAGGGTAACGAGGGAATTCGGTTCCAGATTTTGACGAAAAGCGCTGCCGGCAGGGATAATCACAGGTTAAAGTTTGCAGTGCAAACCCTAAGCATTCTATTTCCTTCCGGAGAATCCGATGAAATTTAGCACAAAAACCGGCGCCCCCCAGTCTTTGAGCACCGATGCCCTGATTCTGGGTGTGTTTGAACAGGGTGCCCAACCTGCAGCGACGGCCGCCATCGACGAGGCAACCAAGGGGCTCATCGGCCGTCTTCTCAAGCAGGGCGACTTTACAGGCAAGCCCGGCAGCACACTGGTGGTGCGACATCCGGAAGGCATCAAGGCCGCACGTCTGGTCCTCGTCGGACTCGGCAGCGCCGATGAACTGAACCACAAAGGCTGGGCACAGGCCAACAGGACAGCCACCCAGGCCGTACTGGGCACCAATGCCGCAGATGCCGTCAACACCCTGGCAAGTATCAGCCTCAAAGACCTGCCGGCCGCTACTGCGCTCCGCCAGAGCATCGTGCTCACGGGCGAATGTACTTACCGCTTTGACACCTTCAAAACCACGCCGAAAGCAACGCCCGTCAAACTCAAGTCCGTCACCCTGCTACTGGCGGAGAGGGCCAATAAGGCCACGCAGGATGCCGTTGCCCAGGGCGCTGCCATTGTTGACGGTATGAATCTGACGCGTGACCTGGGCAACCTGCCGGGCAATATCTGCACACCGACGTATCTGGCCAATGAGGCCAAAAAACTGGCCAAGACCTTTGGCCTGAAGTGCCTGATTCTCGAAAAAGCCGCCATGGAAAAGCTGGGCATGCATTCGCTGCTCGCTGTGGCCAAAGGCTCACACCAGCCGCCGAAGTTCATTGTGCTGGAATACAACGGTGGCAAAAAAACCGAAAAACCGGTCGTGCTGGTCGGCAAGGGCATCACCTTCGACACCGGCGGCATCTCGCTGAAGCCGGCCGCCGAAATGGACGAAATGAAATACGACATGTGCGGCGCTGCCAGTGTACTGGGCACGCTGCGCGCCGTGGCCGGCATGAAGCTGCCGATCAATCTGGTGGTCATTGTGCCGACCACGGAAAACATGCCGGGTGGCAGCGCCACCCGTCCGGGTGACATTGTGACTTCAATGTCGGGCCAGACGATTGAGATTCTGAATACCGACGCCGAAGGCCGTCTGATTCTGTGCGACGCCCTGACCTACGCCGAGCGATTCAAGCCCGCCGCCGTGGTGGATGTCGCCACATTGACTGGCGCCTGTGTCGTGGCTCTGGGCCAGGTCGCCACTGGTCTGCTCGGTAACAACGACCCGCTGATCGACGAACTACGCAACGCGGGCACAGCGACGATGGATCGCGCCTGGCAGCTGCCACTGTGGGATGACTATCAGGATCTGCTGAAGAGCCCCTTTGCCGACATGGCCAACATCGGTGGCCGCTGGGGTGGCACCATCACGGCCGCCTGCTTCCTGTCGCGTTTCACCAAGGCTTACCCGTGGGCCCACCTGGACATCGCCGGCACGGCCTGGGTGCAGGGCAAAGACAAGGGTGCCACGGGTCGCCCGGTGCCGCTGCTGACGCGCTTCCTGATGGCACGCGCCGGAAAACATGATTAACGGACACCTTCGAAAACCGTTCATTTTTTTCCAGTGACGCAGATCGATTGCTACCACGACCAACCGGATCGCCTGACCCAGGCTGTCCGGCTGGCGACGCTTGCCTGGGAGCGCCGCAAACCCATCACGTTTTATATTCCCGATCCGGCACGGGCCGAAGCCTTTGATAAGGCTTTGTGGACCACGGATCCGCAGTCTTTCATCCCCCATTGTCACTCGAACAGCGCCGAAGCGGACCGTACCCTGATCATCATTACCGATAATCTGGAGGCCGTGCCGCAAGACGAGCTACTGGTCAATTTGGCCGATGGCGTGCCGCCGGGTTTCGCCCGTTATCAGCGGCTGTTCGAAATTGTCAGCCAGCACGATGCTGACAAAGCCACCGCACGTGAACGCATGGCGTTCTATAAAGAACGCGGCTACCCCATTACTTATCGCAAATCCAATTAACCCCGCTTGAATTGAACACCATGACGCTTGCCAAATCCTTTGAACCCGCCGAAATCGAACGCCGTTGGTACCAGACCTGGGAAGATAGCGGCTACTTCGCTGCCGGTGACGATGCCGCCAAGGAAGAGGCTTTCTGCATTCTGCTGCCACCGCCCAATGTGACCGGCACGCTGCATATGGGCCACGGTTTCAACCAGACACTGATGGATGCCTTAACCCGCTATCACCGGATGCGTGGTGCCAACACGCTGTGGCAGCCGGGCACGGACCACGCCGGTATCGCCACGCAGATTGTGGTGGAACGTCAGCTGGAGCGGGATGGCATTTCGCGCCACGACCTGGGCCGTGAAAAATTTCTGGAGAAAGTCTGGGAGTGGAAAGCCTACTCGGGTGGCACGATCACGCAGCAGATGCGTCGTCTGGGCAGCTCTTGCGACTGGACACGTGAACGCTTCACGATGGATGACGGCCTCTCGAGAACGGTCACTGAGAGCTTTGTCCGCCTCTACAACGAAGGGCTCATCTATCGCGGCAAGCGCCTCGTCAACTGGGATCCGAAACTGAATACCGCCGTGTCTGATCTTGAGGTGCTCTCTGAAGAAGAAGACGGCTTCCTCTGGCACATTTGTTACCCGCTTGCTGATGGCAGCGGTTCACTGACTGTTGCCACAACCCGTCCGGAAACCATGCTGGGCGACACGGCCGTGATGGTGCATCCGGAAGACCCACGTTATCAGCACCTCATCGGCAAAACGGTGAAGCTGCCGCTCACCGACCGTGAGATTCCGATCATTGCCGACAGCTACGTCGATCTGGAGTTCGGTACGGGCTGCGTCAAGGTCACCCCCGCGCATGACTTCAATGACTACGCGGTTGGCCAGCGTCACAACCTGCCGCTGATTTCGATCCTGACGCTGGATGCCAAGATCAACGACAACGCGCCGGAAAAATACCGTGGCCTGGATCGCTTCGAGGCACGCAAGGCCATCGTCGAAGATCTGGAAGCCCTGGGGCTTCTGGAAAAGACCGACAAGCACAAACTCAAAGTACCACGTGGTGACCGAACCGGTGTCGTCATTGAACCCATGCTGACCGATCAGTGGTTCGTCGCCATGAGCAAACCCGGCAATGACGGCAAATCGATCACGCAAAAGGCACTGGATGTGGTGGCCAGCGGCAAGATCCGCTTCCATCCGGAAAACTGGGTCAACACTTATAACCAGTGGCTGAACAACATCCAGGACTGGTGTATCTCGCGTCAGCTGTGGTGGGGTCATCAGATTCCGGCCTGGTACAGCGACAGCGGCAAGGTCTATGTGGCGCATGATGCAGCTGAAGCGCAAGCACAAGCCACGGCCGCCGGCGACACCGGTGCACTGCGCCGCGACGAAGACGTGCTGGACACCTGGTACTCCAGCGCCCTGTGGCCGTTCTCCACGCTCGACTGGACTGGCAACGCCGGCCAGGACGCCACCAATGCGCTACTACAGCGCTATCTGCCCTCGTCGGTGCTCGTCACCGGCTTTGATATCATTTTCTTCTGGGTTGCCCGCATGGTGATGATGACCCAGCATCTGACCGGCCATATTCCCTTTAAAGACGTCTACGTGCATGGCCTGATCCGCGACAGCAAGGGTCAGAAAATGAGCAAGTCCAAAGGCAACGTGCTTGATCCTATCGACCTGATCGACGGCATCACGCTGGATGAGCTCGTCAAGAAGCGCACGTTCGGCCTGATGAATCCGAAGCAGGCACAGAGCATCGAAAAAGAAACGCGCAAAGAGTTCCCCGACGGTATTCCGAGCTTTGGCACCGATGCCCTGCGCTTCACATTCGCCTCGCTGGCTAGCCCCGGCCGCGACATCAAATTCGATCTGTCGCGTTGTGAAGGCTATCGCAACTTCTGTAACAAGCTATGGAACGCCACCCGCTTTGTACTGATGAATACCGAAGATCAGGACTGCGGCATTGCGGCGGCCGAGTGCGAGTTGCGTTATTCCACAGCGGATCGCTGGATCATCAGCCTGCTGCAACGTGCCGAAGCCGAAATCGGTCAGCAGCTCAATGAATACCGCTTCGACCTGGCGGCCCAGGCGCTCTATCACCTGGTGTGGGATGAGTACTGTGACTGGTACCTCGAAATCGCCAAGACCCAGATTCAGAACGGCACACCCGAAGAACAACGGACAACCCGCCGCACCCTGCTGCGTGTGCTCGAAACCATGCTGCGTCTAGCCCACCCCTTCGTACCGTTCATCACGGAAGAGCTCTGGCAAACAATAGCGCCGATGGCAGGTCGCAAGACCCACGAGACGATTCTGCTGGCCGGCTACCCCATGTGCAATGAAGAGCGCGTGGATGCCGCCGCCGAAGCCCAGATCGAACGCCTGAAGGGCCTGGTCTCGGCCTGCCGTAACCTGCGCGGTGAGATGAGCCTGTCACCGGCCACGAAGGTACCGCTGATGATCGCGGCGAGCCTGACCGAACAAACCTCACTGAGCGAAGCTGCACCCGTCCTCAAGGCGCTGGCCAAACTGGCGGATGTGCGCTTCGTTGAAGCACTGCCGGCGGATGCGCTGGCACCCGTGGCCGTGATTGGCAACATCCAGCTGATGCTGGAAGTGGCCATCGATGTTCCGGCAGAAATCGCCCGCCTGGAAAAGGAAATTACCCGTCTGGAAGGCGAAATCAGAAAGACCGAAAGCAAACTGGGCAACGCCTCGTTTGTTGATCGTGCGCCGCCGGCGGTGGTGGAACAGGAACGTCAGCGCATGGCCGATTTTGGCAACACGCTCGGCATCCTGAAGCCCCAACTGGCCAAACTCCAGGCGCAATGAGCTACTTGAGATAGGCCGGCATCAAACCGCGCAGCGCATTACCTACGCGGAGCCGGCCCTCTCGCGACGCCGCCTTGACGTCCGCCACCGTCAGCAAGGACTCACAGGCAGCACCGCGAGCAAGCAATTCCGTGCGCAGCACACCCGGCAACAAGCCACAGCGTAGCGGTGGTGTCAGCAAACGCTGGCCCTCGCGCACAAACACATTGCTACGCGCACCCTCACACACCTGACCGGTGGTGTTGCAGAACAGCGCATCAAATGCCTGTTGACTGATGGCCCTATCGACGGCGGCATCGTAGCGGGTACGTGCAGAAATTTTATGTCGCAGTAACGGATTGGTGGCTTCAAGGACCTCTGTTGACCAGATCAGCGCCACACGATCTGCTAACGGCGGCAAAGCGGACCAGGTGACACGCAAGCCGCCACCATGCGACAGATCAACACGAACGCGATAAAGCCGGCTCTCCCGACTCTCGGCCAGTTTCTGACGGATCTCCGCTGTCACTTGCCAGAGGATGGCTTCGAATGCGGCCTCGTCATAACCGAAGCCCAAAGCGGCGGCAGATGCCTGCAAACGATCCCGATGCAGACGGTAACGTGGAAAGAGCTCAACTAGCGGCAAGGTCGCTGCCAGGTCTTCCGCCGGCAGCTCAAGCCGTAGGGTTTCGAAAAGCGAGAAGCCGGGATCATGCTTCGTGATGAAGGCGCTTTTCAGCAGGCATTCGGCATATTCTTCGGTGGGATCCGAATCCCAGACAATGCCGCTACCGACACCGAGAACCGCTGTGCGAGCTTCATATTCTCTCTCATCCAACGGAGGATCCAGCACCAGCGTGCGGATCGCCACATTGGCATGAATCCTATCCCGGGTCGCCCAGCCCAGGCTCCCTGTATACAAACCGCGCGGCGCGATTTCCAGCGCATTGATTTTCTGCATGGCGGCGACTTTCGGCGCCCCCGTTACCGAACCGCAGGGAAACAAGGCTGGTATGAGCGCAGACAGGGAGGGATCCTGCGCCTGCGCCGAGATTGTCGAGGTCATCTGGTGCACCGTCGGATAGGGTTCGATTTCGAACAAGGTCTCGACCTGAACTGAACCGGGCACGGCCACGCGGCCCAGATCATTGCGCAGCAGATCCACAATCATCAGGTTTTCCGCACGGTTTTTTTCAGAGGCACGCAATGCAGCTGCTGCGCGGACATCAGCGCCGACCTCAGCGGCACGTGGGGCGGTGCCCTTCATTGGCCTTACGGTGATCTGGTCACCATTAACCGTGAAAAACAACTCGGGTGATAGTGACAGCGCCTGACATTCAGGCAGATCGACATAGACCGCATTAGACGTGGGCTGCGCCCGTGCCAGATTCAGAAAAACACGCGCAGGGTGGCCAACCAGGGTCACATCCAGCGGCCAGGTAAAATTCACCTGATACACACCGCCCTCGGCGATAGTTTGGCGAATTTCTGCCACCTTCTCGGCGTACTGTGCCGGAGACAGCGACGGTTGACCACGGAGACAACCTGCAAAACCCGCTGCTTCAACAACCTGGTCTGTCGACTCCAGACTGTGAGTACCCCTGGCCAGCAACCACGCATCGGCTTCGGCACAGGTCAGCCAAACGGCATCATCAAATACCCAGATATAACCAAGCGGCTGGTGGACTCCTGCCTCATTAGCTACAACCGCCCGGGGCTCCAGCACCGATCCCAGCTCGTAATCCAGGGCAAACACCACCTGTCGGCCTTGCGCTCTTGCTGTATCGGCTGCCTGCAATGCGGCGTCCAGCGATGCCGCGTCCACAATCGTCCACGTCGAACGAATACCCGAGCAACGCAGCGATGCAGCCTGGGACAACGGTGCCAGCGCATCCCTGAACAAGACTGCCGGTTCCTGCATCGCCATCACTACTTGCGCTGTAAGTGAAAAGTAAACACCCCGGCGTCTTCATGCATCTGAAGCAATACGTGGCCGGTTTGCCGTGCAAACGCGGTGAAATCATCTTTCGTCGCCGGATCCGTCGCACGGATTTCAAGCACCTCCCCGCTCCCCATCTCGGCCAGCGCTTTTTTGGTCTTCAGAATCGGCATGGGACATTTCAGGCCACTCACATCAAGTTGTCGATGTGAGGTTGGGGGATGTTGATTCATCATGACGGATACTCAATACACATTCACTCTAGAACGGCGACTGATTCGCCGATTTACGCTCTTCGATGACCTGTACCCGTAAAGCACGCAATCGGGCATCGATCATTGATTGCTCATGAAACTGCCGGGCTTCGCGCTGGGACAGCTCCAGTTGCTCGATGGCCGCCTGTGTCTGGCCATTCAGCGCATAGGCTTCTGCGGTTGCCTGCCGGGACTGCACCGATTTTCCCAGCGCCGCATAGGATTGCGCCTGCAATAAATATATTTTTGCATCACGTGGACCTCGCCGTAAGCGGGCATCGAGAATCTGTATTGCAGCCTCGTTCTGTCCCTGCAGTTGCAGCACATGAACCAGCCCCAGCATCAGCGCCTCGTCATTGGGATAGCGCTTATAGCCCTCTCGGTAGAGATGGGTCGATGTCACCAGATCCTTCTCAGCCAACTTGATTTCTGCCGCAAGTGTCTCGAACATCGGGTTCGGCTGCGTGAGTTTTCTGGCCTGCTGCAAGGATTTCTCGGCATCCGTCAGACGCCCCAGACGCAATTGGGCGCGAGAGATGCCATACCAGACAGATGACTCATGTGCGAAACGGCGTTCACGTAATTGCGTTTCGAATTCGGCGAGCGCATCCTGTGGCACGAACTCCATGACGCGCAATTTGGCGCGCACCAGGTAGAACTCTTCGCTGTCTCGTACCTGCCGATAGGGCGCATTGTGGGCACGGCCCTGCATGTCCGAGATCCGCTCGGTGGTCAACGGGTGTGTGCGCAAATAGACCGGTGCATTGTTTTCATAAAGCGCTGTGGCTTTCTGCAGGCGCTCGAAGAAATCGGACATGCCCTTCGGGTCATAACCAGCTTTGGTCAGCGTCGTGTAGCCCACACGATCCGCCTCTCGTTCGAAATCACGCGAATAAGCCAACTGGGACTGCATACTGGCCGCCTGGATGGCCTGTCCAGCCCCCTGGGCAATCTGTCCGGTGTTTCCACCGGCCCGCGCTGCCAGAACCAGCAGCGCGAGACTCGCCAGTGACGACATGGACTGGCTCTGAGCGGCCATAATGCCGCGAGCCAGATGTTGCTGCGTGACATGTGAAATTTCGTGGGCGAGTACCCCGGCAAATTCCGACTCGGTGCGTGCCGCCAGCAGCAGCCCCGTATTGATCCCCACATAGCCACCAAAGGTGGCGAAGGCGTTGATCTGTCGATCACGCAAGACAAAGAACGTAAACTTGCCATTCGAGTCCGCACTGGCGGATACCAGACGACGCCCTACGCGGTTTACGTAGCCAGCAATTTCCGGGTCATCGATATAAGACGGCTCTCGTAGCCGGATCTCATTGTAAAACTCCGCGCCGAGCTTGCGTTGCAGCTGGGGCGGTAGAATCTCGTGTGCCGCATCGCCCAGCTCCGGAAGCTCGGAAGATGCCGCCCACACCCATGCGGGCATTGACGTCGCCGACATGCTGATGGCCAGAACAACGGCGAGCGTTTTACGGAATCGAACCATAACCGGATGATACAGAACGATTACGAACAATAGAAAAAGCCCGCCATATGGCGGGCTTTTTCAGCATCGTGGTGCCCAGGAGGCACCACGAACAACCGCATTAAGCGCGACCGATGTTAGCGGCTTGCTTACCCTTCGGGCCGTCGACCACGTCGAAGGAGACGCGTTCGCCTTCCTTCAGGGTCTTGAAACCATTCATGGTGATTGCGGAGAAATGGGCGAACAGATCTTCACCGCCGCCGTCCGGCGTGATGAAACCAAAACCCTTTGCGTCATTGAACCACTTGACGGTACCTAGTGCCATTTTACTGCTTCCTTCCGGTCGTACTGACCTCTTTAAACTATTTCAGAACGTAGCACACCGGGTGCGCCCACACTCCTCCCTGTACCGGAATCCCGGTATTTGCCTTTTTTACGCGATGTTTTACGCATCGTCAACCTGTTTTCGCAATTTTTTATGCTGCACTGCAGGTACGTATCTGCAAGATTCAACGGTCTTTTATGTCAAACCCATTGAAGATTTGGCCTTCAAGCCTTAAATTGTGCCCATGGCTAACCATAGAAAAACCCAGGAAGGCACTGCCGTTCTTGAACGGGAAGCGGTGGCGTTACGGTATCCCCCGCTGTACCAGGTACTGCTGCTGAATGACGATTTCACCCCCATGGATTTTGTTGTCGACGTGTTACAACGTATTTTCCGGATGGACCACGAACGTGCCATGCGGGTGATGCTCGAAGTACACACCGATGGCCGCGGTATTTGCGGTATCTATACCCGCGATATCGCCGCCAGCAAAGTTGAACAGGTTGTTAATCTGGCCAGAGAACACCAGCACCCTCTGGCCTGCGTGATGGAGGAAGCCCCATGATTGCCCAGGAACTTGAAGTCAGTCTGCACACGGCTTTTGTCGAAGCACGCCAGAAGCGCCATGAATTCATCACCGTCGAGCATCTGCTGCTGGCCCTGATTGATAATCCATCTGCCTCGGAAGCCCTGCGCGCTTCAGGTGCCCAGTTGGAAGCGCTCCGCCTTGAATTAACGCGCTTCGTCGAAGAGCACACCCCGGTCGTTGAAGACAATACTGACGCGGAAACACAGCCAACACTTGGTTTTCAGCGCGTGATTCAACGAGCGATTCTGCACGTGCAATCCTCCGGCAAAAAGGAGGTCACCGGCGCCAATGTCCTCGTCGCCATTTTTGGCGAGAAAGATTCCCACGCGGTTTACTTCCTGCAAAAGCAGAGCATCACACGACTGGATCTGGTCAACTACATTTCGCACGGCATTGCCAAGGTGCCCCGCGACAGCGCCAAACCCCAAGGAGAAGACGGCGATGCCGAGAGCGCTGAAAAGGCACAGAACGGCCCGCTGGAACAATACACGATCAACCTCAACGTGCTTGCACAGCAAGGCAAGATCGACCCGCTGATCGGCCGTGATCGCGAACTTGAACGCGTGGTCCAAATTCTCTGTCGCCGACGCAAGAACAACCCGCTCTTGGTAGGAGAAGCCGGCGTGGGCAAAACCGCGATTGCCGAAGGTCTGGCGCGCCGCATTGTCGACAAGGACGTGCCGGATGTCCTGGCGGAAGCGACTGTCTACTCACTGGATATGGGCGCACTGCTGGCCGGCACAAAATACCGGGGTGATTTCGAACAGCGTCTCAAAGGCGTTCTCAAAGCACTCAAGGACAATCCGAATGCCGTATTGTTCATTGATGAAATTCACACGCTGATCGGCGCTGGATCGGCATCGGGCGGCACGCTGGATGCTTCCAATCTGCTCAAGCCAGCATTGGCCAACGGTCAGCTGCGTTGCATTGGCGCGACGACCTTTGTCGAGTATCGCGGCATCTTTGAAAAGGATTCAGCACTCTCACGCCGCTTCCAGAAGGTGGACGTCAACGAACCCTCGGTTGCCGAAACCATTGAAATTCTCAAGGGCCTGAAATCGCGCTTTGAAGCCCACCACAGCATCAAGTACACCGCCTCTGCACTGACCACCGCTGCCGAACTGGCGGCACGCCACATTACTGATCGACACCTGCCCGACAAAGCGATTGATGTGATCGACGAAGCGGGCGCTGCACAGCGGATTCTGCCCAAGAGTAAGCAGAAGAAGGTGGTCGGCAAACACGAGATTGAAGAAATCGTCTCGCGCATCGCACGCATTCCGCCGTCGCATGTGTCCAACGATGACAAACGTGCGTTGAAGAATCTGGATCGCGACCTGAAGGCAACCGTCTTCGGACAGGACAAAGCGATTGATGCGCTGACCCGCGCCATCAAGATGTCGCGCTCAGGCTTGGGCAACCCGAGCAAGCCCATTGGTTCTTTTCTATTCTCCGGCCCCACGGGCGTCGGTAAAACCGAAGTTGCCAAGCAGCTGGCCTATTGTCTGGGTGTGGAACTGCTGCGGTTCGACATGTCAGAGTACATGGAACGCCATGCGGTTTCGCGCTTGATTGGTGCGCCACCGGGTTACGTCGGTTTCGAACAAGGCGGCTTGCTCACCGAGGCGGTCAACAAGAAGCCCTATTGCGTACTCCTGCTTGATGAAATCGAAAAAGCGCATCAGGACATCTACAACGTACTGCTGCAAGTGATGGATCATGGCACGCTGACCGACAACAATGGTCGCAAAGCGGACTTCCGCAACGTTGTGATCATCCTCACCACCAACGCGGGACAGGAAACACTGAACAAATCTGTGATGGGCTTTACGGCCAAGAAGCAGGCCGGTGATGAAATGGAAGAGATCAAGCGGGTATTCACCCCGGAGTTCCGCAATCGGCTGGATGCCACCATTTCGTTCAAACCACTGGATCTGGAGGTCATTCTGCGCGTGGTCGATAAATTCCTGATGCAGCTTGAAGAACAGCTTCATGAAAAGAAAGTGGAAGTCACTTTCACTGAAGCGCTTAAAACCTATCTGGCTGAAAACGGCTTCGATCCGCTCATGGGTGCCCGCCCCATGGCACGCCTCATTCAGGACACGATCCGTGCAGCACTGGCGGATGAACTCCTCTTCGGCAAGCTGGCGCATGGCGGCCATGTCACTGTCGATATCGACCAGAACGATACGGTGCAATTACAATTTACAGACACTGAAAACACCGACGCACCTGATGCGGCATCGGTTACAGCCTAACCCGATCGATGAACATCGATTGATCAAAACTGACACTGAGAGACACCATGACTGCACGACTGACCACTGACCTACTGGATGCGAACGAAGCCCTAACGCAAGCCGAGCAATTGCGCGTGCTGACGCCCATGTTCCAGCGTTATGGTGGCAAAGCCAGCTTTTCTGGCGAGATCGTGACCCTCAAGATTTTCGAGGACAACTCGCTGGTTAGAACACTACTCGGCGAGCCCGGCCAAGGCAAAGTTCTGGTCATCGATGGCGGCGGCAGTCTGCGTTGTGCGCTGCTCGGCGATCAGCTGGCAGAGCTGGCCGTCAAAAATGGCTGGGAAGGCGTCGTGGTCTATGGCTGCATTCGTGACAGCGCCGCCATCAATGGCCTGCCTCTGGGGGTACGCGCACTCAACACTCATCCGCTCAAGACGGTGAAGAAAAACATTGGTGAGCGCGATCTCCCTGTCACCTTTGGTGGCGTCACACTGAAACCGGGCGAGTGGTTGTGCGCCGATGACGATGGGGTGATCGTATCGACGACCCCGCTCGTTTGACGCACTAAAGCGCCTTGGCCCAAAAAAACCGACCAGCCGGTCGGTTTTTTTCATGCTGCAACGCGGCTTAACTTATAAAACCACCAAAAACATCGCTCACAACCACCTGTTTTTAATAGAATATGCGATATCTTGTGTCTTATATAAGAGTTGTTGCGCTTGCAACAAAAGCCGTATATAGTCATTGCACGCAAAGACGCGCGACCACCGCAAGGTCCCGCCGCACGCCAGCGCACTTTCTCTTGCAAACTCTCCCCTGAAGGAATCAAGATGGCAACTCGCGAACAACAAATCGCCGCCCTGGAAAAAGACTGGGCTGAAAACCCCCGCTGGAATGGCGTCAAGCGCGGCTATACCGCTGCTGACGTCGTCCGTCTGCGCGGCTCCCTGCAGCCGGAATACACCCTGGCCCAACGCGGTGCCAAAGTCCTGTGGGACAAAGTGAACGGCGGCGCCAAGAAGGGTTACGTCAATGCTTTCGGCGCCATCACCGCCGGTCAAGCCATGCAACAGGCCAAGGCTGGTCTGGAAGCCGTGTATCTGTCGGGCTGGCAGGTTGCTGCCGACGGTAACACCTCGGAAACCATGTACCCGGATCAGTCGCTGTACGCTTACGATTCGGTGCCGACTATGGTTCGCCGCATCAACAACACCTTTAAGCGCGCTGACGAAATTCAGTGGTCGCGTGGTGTGAACCCGGGCGACAAAGAATTCATCGACTACTTCCTGCCGATCGTGGCCGATGCTGAAGCCGGTTTCGGTGGCGTGTTGAATGCGTTCGAACTGATGAAGAACATGATTGCCGCCGGTGCTGCGGGCGTTCACTTCGAAGACCAGCTGGCGGCTGCCAAGAAGTGTGGTCACATGGGTGGTAAGGTTCTGGTACCGACTCGTGAAGCCATCGAGAAGCTGATCTCCGCGCGTTTCGCTGCTGACGTCATGGGCGTACCGACCCTGATCCTGGCCCGTACCGATGCTGAAGCCGCCAACCTGATCACTTCGGACTACGACGAAAACGATAAGCCGTTCCTGACCGGTGAGCGCACCCAGGAAGGTTTCTACCGCGTCAAGAACGGTCTGGAACAGTCGATCAGCCGCGGCGTTGCTTACGCACCGTACGCTGACCTGGTCTGGTGTGAAACTGGCGTGCCTGATATCGGCTTCGCCCGTGAATTCGCCCAAGCCGTGCTGGCCGCTTGCCCAGGCAAGCTGCTGTCGTACAACTGCTCGCCGTCGTTCAACTGGAAGAAGAACCTCAACGACAAGCAAATCGCTTCCTTCCAGGAAGAGCTGTCGGCGCTGGGTTACAAGTACCAGTTCATCACACTGGCCGGTATCCACGTCAACTGGTACAACACCTTCAAGTTCGCCAAGGCATACGCTGGCGGCGAAGGCATGAAGCACTACGTCGAGATGGTTCAAGAGCCGGAATTTGCTGCTCGCGACCAGGGTTACACCTTCGTTTCACACCAGCAGGAAGTCGGCACCGGTTACTTCGACGAAGTCACCACCGTCATCCAGGGTGGCACGTCGAGCGTGAAGGCGCTGACCGGTTCGACCGAAGAAGAACAGTTCCACTAAGAACCGCTTCTCTTCAATAAAAACAGCACCTACGGGTGCTGTTTTTATTTGTGCCAGCGCCAGAACTCCGGCTACACTGATCGGGTAGTAGCCACCCAAAACAAGCCATAAATTAAAGGACCCCATCATGACGCAAACAGTCACCCTCGGCGGCAACCCGATTCAGATCGGCGGCACGCTCCCGCAAACTGGCACCACGGCACCGGCATTCAAACTCGTCGCCAAGGATTTGAGCGATGTGACGCTGGAAAATTTTGTCGGCAAACGCAAAGTGCTGAATATTTTTCCGAGCGTGGATACCCCTACCTGCGCCACTTCGGTTCGCCAATTTAATGCAAAGGCATCCCAACTGAACAACACCGTGGTGCTCTGCATTTCTGCCGATTTGCCGTTTGCCCAAACGCGTTTCTGTGGTGCCGAAGGTCTGGACAACGTCCAAACGCTTTCCACCCTGCGTGGCCGTGAATTTCTCCAGAACTACGGTGTTGCTATCGAAACCGGTCCCATCGCCGGCCTGACGGCGCGCGCCGTCATTGTGCTCGATGAAAACAATCGTGTACTGCACAGCGAACTGGTCAGCGAGATCAAGAACGAGCCGAACTACGAGGCCGCACTCGCTGTACTGAGCTAACGATTTGGCTCTCGGCTGCTCTGGCGCGATGCGCTAGGGTAGCCAGTAATCTTTCTGAGCGTACGCGTCTTTCAGCAGATCAATAAACGCGCGCACCTTCAACGGCAAATGCCGCCGCTCGGGGAATACCGCATAGATACCGACTGGCGGTGCCGCCCATGCATCCAGCACACTGATCAGGCGTCCCGCCTGTAGATCCTCACCCACTTCCCACATCGAGCGCCAGGCCAAGCCAGCGCCTGCTCTTGCCCACTCGGCCAGCACCACACCATCATTACACTCCATCGAGCCTTTAACGCGGATACTCCGTGTTTTGGTGCTTGACCCGCCAGACCGGAATGTCCATCCGCGTTGCGGCCCCAATGCCAGACAATCATGGGCCGCAAGATCCTCCGGTGTTTGTGGGATGCCGCGCTTTTCGAGGTAGGCGGGTGCTGCAACGACTACCCGCTGCATCTCTCCCAGATGCACGGAAACGAGGTTGGAATCTGACAGGGCCCCCAGTCGTATCCCACAATCGAACCCTTCATTCACCAGATCCACCAGACGATCCGACAAATCCAGGGTAATACTCACGCCCTGATGCCGCTCTAGAAATACCGGCACGTGGGGTGCCACATGGCGACGCCCAAATCCGGCCGGTGCCGTCATCCGCAAATGCCCGCTCACTTGAACACTGCCTCTTGCGGCAGCCGCTTCTGCCCCAGCCAGATCATTCAGAATCCGAACGCAATCTTCGAGATAATTCTGTCCTGCTTCGGTAAAAGAAATCCGACGGGTTGTTCGATGCACCAGTTGTGATCCCAGACGCTCTTCCAGAGCATCGAGCCGACGGGCCATAATGGCCGGGGTCACGCCTTCGATACGCGCTGCTGCCGAGAGCGATCCATGCGTCGCCACAAGCACCAATGCCTGCATTTCCTTGAAAGGATTCATCGGTTTCTCCGATCTGTTTAGTACTTATAGTATAAAAAGAACGGATATTTTTACATCTTTTCATTCTATTTGCACTGCAATAGAATGTGCAACATCAGTAAAAAATCGTCGTTCTCTTCAGTTTGTGTCATACATTTACGGAGTTTTCACATGAGCCTCACACTGCCTGCCGGCGTTCAGATCACTGGCCCGATCAATGCCCGTTATGAAGAAATCCTGACCCCGGAAGCCCTGACCTTCGTTGCCAAGCTGCACCGCGCCTTTGAACCGCGCCGTCAGGAACTCCTGAAAGCCCGTATCGAGCGTCAGGCACGTATTGATGCCGGCGAAATGCCGGATTTCCTGCCGGAAACCAAACACATCCGTGAAGGCGATTGGAAGATTGCCCCGCTGCCGAAGGCACTGGAGCGTCGCCGCACCGAAATCACCGGCCCGGTCGAAGCCAAGATGATCATCAACGCCTACAACTCGGGCGCTGATTCGTACATGACCGACTTCGAAGACTCGAACAGCCCGAACTGGGAAAACCAGATCCAGGGCCAAGTGAATCTTTACGACGCCATTCGTCGCAAGCTGTCGTTCAAGAACGAAGCCGGTAAGGAATACAAACTCAACGACAAGATTGCTACCCTGCAGATTCGTCCGCGCGGCTGGCACCTCGATGAAAAGCATGTCCTGATCGACGGTCAGCGCGTTTCTGGCGGTATCTTCGACTTCGGTCTGGTGTTCTTCCACAACGCCAAAGAGCAAATTGCCCGCGGCGCCGGCCCATTCTTCTATCTGCCGAAGATGGAAAGCCACCTGGAAGCCCGCCTGTGGAACGATATCTTCGTGATGGCTCAGAACGAAATCGGTCTGCCGCAAGGCACGATCAAGGCCACCGTGCTGGTGGAAACCATTCTCGCCACCTTCGAGATGGAAGAAATCCTGTACGAACTGCGCGAACATTCGGCAGGCCTCAATGCTGGCCGCTGGGATTACATCTTCAGCTGCATCAAGAAGTTCAAGAAGAACAAGGATTTCTGCCTGGCGCAGCGTGGTGCCATCACCATGGAAGTGCCGTTCATGCGTTCGTACGCCCTGGCACTGGTCAAAGCTTGCCACAAGCGTGGCGCACCGGCAATGGGCGGTATGTCGGCACTGATCCCGATCAAGAATGATCCGGTCGCCAACGAAAAGGCACTGGCCGGTATCCGTCACGATAAGACCCGTGATGCCAACGACGGCTTCGACGGCGGTTGGGTCGCTCACCCTGGCCTGGTTGCGATTGCCGCTGAAGAATTCCAGAAGGTGTTGGGCGACCGTCCGAACCAGTGGGAAAAACAGCGTACTGAAGAATTCGGCGCCAAAGACTGGTTGAACTTCCAACCAGAAACACCGATCACCGAAGCAGGTCTGCGCAACAACATCAACGTCGGTATCCACTACCTGGGCAGCTGGCTGGCCGGCAATGGTTGTGTGCCTATCCACAACCTGATGGAAGATGCGGCCACAGCCGAGATCTCCCGTTCGCAGGTCTGGCAGTGGGTGGTTTCACCAAAGGGCATTCTGGATGACGGCCGCAAGGTCACTGTCGAGATGGTTCGCGGCATGATCGGAGAAGAGCTGGCCAAGGTCAAAGCCACCGTCAGTGCCCAGGGCGAAAATACGGTAACCTATGATCAGGCTGCGGTTATTTTCGACAAGATGTCGCTGACGCCAGAGTATCCGGAGTTCCTGACACTGCCGTTGTACGAAGCCATGGCCTAACCGCCCACGCTTCTGACCAAGACGGCACCTGCGGGTGCCGTCTGCATTTGAGGATTTGCATCATGATTGCCGCACTGACCTGGTT